>NZ_PGCP01000020.1 GCF_002812985.1 Aeromonas lusitana | reverse complement strand
CAACCGGCTGACATAGCGCTCCAGATAGGGCACGGGCAGCGGCTTGGAGGCCAGATACCCCTGGTAGAAGTGACAGCCCTGGGCTTGCAGAAACTCCAGTTGCTGGCGGGACTCGACTCCCTCGGCCGTCACGTTGAAACCCATGTGGCGCGCCATGGCGATCACCGCCTCGACGATGGCCATGTTGTCACCATCCTTGGGGATGTCCTGAATGAAGGAGCGGTCGATCTTGAGCTCGTCCGCTGGCAGCCGCTTGAGGTAGCTCAGGGAGGAGTAGCCGGCGCCGAAATCATCGATGGCAAAGCTGATGCCAAGCTCCTTGAGCTCGGTCATCTTGCTGATGGTGTCTTCCGCATGGCCGAGCACCACAGATTCGGTGATCTCCAGGTTCAGGCAAGCGGGATCCATGCCGGTGGCGGCCAGCACGTCGTGAATGCAGTCGACGAAGTCGTGGGCATGGAACTGCTTGGCACTGACATTGACCGACAGCTGAGGCACGTGAATACCGTTTTCCTCCCAGGAGACGTACTGGGTACAGGCCTCGTGCAGCACCCAGTTGCCGATATCGACGATGAGATCCGTCTCCTCGGCGATGGGGATGAACTCGGCGGGAGAGACCAGGGCCCGGCCCGGCGGTTGCCAGCGGATCAGGGCCTCCACCCCGATGATCTCTCCTCCTTCCACCATGTGCTGGGGCTGGTAGTGGAGCGTCAGCTCCTGGTTGTTGAGGGCACTGCGCAGCTCGTTGTGAATGAGCAGCCGCCTGTCCGCCTGCAACTGCATGGAGGCATCGAAGAAGCGCCGGGTCTTGCGGCCCGCCGACTTGGCCTGATACATGGCGGTGTCCGCCTGTTTGAGCAAGTCCCCCGCCTCCTGCTCCCGGCCGGGGAACAGGGTGATGCCGACGCTGGCGCCTATGTGCAGCACCTGGCCGCCATGGCTATAGGGGGCGGCAATCTCGCCGATGAGCCGCTCGGCGATAAGGTCGGCCTGCATCTCCGCCTGGGGCGGGCTGGTCGAGAGCGAGGGCAGCAGCAACACGAACTCGTCACCGCCGAGGCGCGCCAGACAATCCCCCTGACGCACCAGCCGCTTGAGGCGGCTGGCCACCTCTTTGAGCAGCCAGTCGCCGGTGGCGTGGCCGAGGGAGTCGTTGATGGTCTTGAAGTGATCGAGGTCGATAAACAGCAGGGCACCCACCAGGCTCTCGCGGCTTGCCTCGATAAAGGCTTGAGCCAGGGTCTCGTGCAACTGGCGGCGGTTGGGCAAGCCGGTCAGCTCGTCGTAATAGGCGAGATCCTGGATGCGGCGCTCCGCCGCCTTACGCTCCGAGATGTCCTCGAAGAAGATGACGTAATGGCTGATCCCGCCCTTGTCGTCCTGCACCGGCGTGACAATTTCCCACTGGGGATAGGCGCGGTGATCGGCATGCTCGCGCAGTGTCTCACCCTGCCAGCGATCCAGGGTATTGAGCTCATAACCCAGACCGGACCAGAGATCCGTGCCAAGGTAGAGCCCAATCACGTCCTGATTGTCGAACCCGGTGATCTGGCTGAAGGCATGGTTGACCCGCAGGATCTTGAAGTCGGGATCCGTGATGATGATGCCTTCGTGGGTTTCGAACGCCACAGCCGACAGGCGCAGCTGGGCATCGCTTTGCAGCCGCTCCAGCTCGGCCACCATGCGCACCGAGAAGATGGTGAGCACTGAGTCCAGGTTCGCGGTCTGGGTCTGGCTTGGGAACAGCAGGGCCAAATGGCCCAGGATCTGGCCATTGCGATCGAGCAGGGGCTGGGCGTAATAGTGCTGGCCCGGTTGCAGGCAGTCACAGCCGCTCAGGGGTTCACTGATGGGAGCCGCACTGGCGGCGCCCGGTCGATAGAGGCGCTCGCAGGGCATGTCGGCCAGGGCATACTCCTTGAGGTCGATGCCATGGCTTGCCAGCACCCTGAGTCGATCCCGGCCGAGGCGCTCCGTCAGCCAAACAGAGTTGGCACCCAGAATGTGGGCAAGTTCGTTGACCAGGGTGTTGCAAAAATCGAGACCCGTCTTGGCAGAGAGGGCCTGGGCCAGCTGGGCCAGCAAGGGGTCTTGCAACAAGGAGGTTGGCTGGGGGATCCCGCTCGGCGGCGCCTGATTGCTCGCCTGGGTCATGTCCAGTGGCGCCAGCCAGCCGCAGATGAGCTGCTGGGCCGGCACATACTGGCCGCACCAGAGCACATGATGGACGGCTCCGGCCTCATCGCAGAGGTGACCGATAAACTGGCCTGGTTGGCCCGAATCGTAGAGTCTGGAGAGAAAATCGGCGAAGCCGGATTCATCTTCCTGTACCAGCTGGCTGGCCCAGGGATGTGTCCCCTCCCCCTGCCAGGGTTGGCAAGAGACATGATCGGACAGGCTCCATTGTTCATGCTGCCGATCATAAAACCACATCAGTTGAGTGGCTTGCTGTTTCATTTACGACTCCAACACTACAACCACATTATCCACCCCGAAAACTATAGGGAGGAATATCCGCTTACACGCATATCGCTGCTTTCACATGGCAGAAAATCCGCGATGCGATGAACAAAGAGTGGCAAAGAAAATACGAGACTAAGCGGCGAACACCAGACATCAGGTCGACACAAGGCGCTGCCAAGAGGGGACAGAGACGATCCTAGTTGCTTCATACTGCCTGCCTGTTTCGCCGAGCTCAAGTGGTTTTTGGCGTGAAACGGGAAAAGCTCACAATTTATAAATCGCTAAATAACCAAGGGCATATTTCGTGACGTAGATCACATTTCCATCCGTCAACATGGGTAATCTGAGGGTGAAGACACAAGCAAGACGACCCGAAGGGGGCCAATATGAAAATCGAAATCACCAGCAAAATCATCGACATCACCCCAGCCATCCGCGAGCGCATTGAATCCCGTTTTGAAAAGCTCGAGCGTCTTCAGGTGCCGCTTATCACGCCCCATGTGATCATCTCCAAAGAGCGTTTGATGTACATAGTCGAGGCCACGGCCGGTATCCCCAACGGCAAGCTGTTTGCACAGGCAGAGCACGAGGATCTGTATGCCGCCGTCACCGAACTCGGTCAGAAGCTGGAACGCCAGCTCAATCGTCACACCGAGAAGCCCCTCGCCCGTCGCACCGCCGCTGGCAAAGAGATCCCCCAGCCGGAGCCTGACGAAGCCGATGCCTGATACAGGCACTCCTCTCTTACAGTGAGCAAAAAGGCGGGATATCCCGCCTTTTTGCTGCCCATCATTCCACGTTCCCTGTTCACGCCAGCCAGCGCAGCCGCGCATCGACCCCCTGGTTCAATTCATTGAGCAGTGGCAGCATCAGGGACACATCCTCTCCCCTTGGCTGAGACGTCAGCCCCTTGGCCCCCTGCTGGCCCTGCCAGCGCTCGCGTCCCAGTGCCGACAGGTTGTCGTAGATAGCAGGATCCAGTGCCGCACTCCGGCTCACCAGAGGCGGCGAGCAGAGCGCCAGCCAGAGCCTGACATCCAGCATGCTGCCCCCTTGCTGCAGACGCTCGTTGACGGCGCTGGTGTCGGATTCGCCCACGCTGCCCTGCAAGGCCGCCTCGGCTGGCAAGCCAAAATGCGTGCGCCACGACGTTTTCTCGGCCACCGCCAGCGGCTGGTCGCCAAACCAGGGCTGCTCCTCGATGGCGTCGGTCAACAGGGCCAGATGCAGCCTGAAGTCGGCCCTGTCCCCTTGCCGGAGATCCTGGTTGAGACGCTGGCCCAACTGGGCTTCATCGACGAGCAATCGGTCACGGATCGCGCTGGGTAGCATGAGATAAATCTTGGAAATGGGAGTTTCATTGCTTATCGGCCGTCAACCGGATCCTTTAAGCATTAAAAATCCCCGGCGAGGGGTTCACAACAGCGACAGATCTGTTAGTATGCGGCTCGCACTTGGGGAGGGGTTCCCGAGCGGCCAAAGGGATCAGACTGTAAATCTGACGGCTCTGCCTTCGAAGGTTCGAATCCTTCTCCCTCCACCATTCAAGTGCAACAATCGAGATGTAGTACCCCGTGGAGGGGTTCCCGAGCGGCCAAAGGGATCAGACTGTAAATCTGACGGCTCTGCCTTCGAAGGTTCGAATCCTTCTCCCTCCACCACTCTTCAGACAACCCGTCCCAGCGCCGGGTTTTCGCTTTTCTGCGCCTGCCATTTCTTCCCCCGACAGACAGATAGCCCCGAATCCCGGCCCCAAAACCATAGCAAACGGGAGGCCAAGGCCTCCCGTTATTACAGATATCACTGACGAGCCAGCCTGGCTCCCCTCACAGGGTAAAGCGATAGAAGATGTCCACCGCCTGGGCCACCCCGCTCATGGCCTGCAGGTAGAGCCTCGGCATCACCTCGTAGCGCAACTTGAACTCGGCGATGGGGCTGAACACCCCGACCCCGTACTGGAACTGCAAGCCGGGCAGCAGATAGGCCGACAGGGTCACCTGGGTATCGTCACCGCTGCCTGCGGTATCGAGGGCCACGTCGCTCATGCCAAGGGACTCCCCTATGCTGGAGACCACGCCGCTCGCCTGGCTGACGGCGCCCGCCACCAGCAGGCCGTTGAAGCCGCCATCCTCGCCACTGGTCTGCAGCCCCTTGCCACGCAGCAGGTAGGAGAGCTGCTCGGACTGGGCCATCTGCGGCTCTGAGTAGACGGTGATCTTCGGCTTGGCCGCTGGCCCCGTCACCCGCACCCCAACGGTCACGCTGTCCTCTATGGTATCGGGATCCCGGTAGGTCTCGATATTGAGGTAGGGCTGATCGATGGGGCCGGAGAAGATGATGCGTCCCTCCTTGATGATCAGGTTCTGGCCATAGGCCTTGAAGCGACCGTCTTTCAGCTCCAGCTGGCCGTTGCCGGACAAGGGCTTGGACGGGTCCTGGCGGATGTTGAGCGCCCCGGTCATCTTGGTCTTGAGCCCCATGGCCTCGAGCCGTACATCGTCCCCGAGCCGGATGGCGAGCTTGATCTCCATGGGCAGCGGCTCGGCCTTGGGCACGGGCGGCAGATCGTCGTAGATCACAGTCACATCATCCGAGACCGCTACCGCACTCTCGGGCAGGGTCTTGACCAGGATCCGCGACCAGGGAATGTCGACCTGACCGCTGACCTTGGTCTCCTCCCCGAGGGAGATGGCGATGTCCGGCGTCACCCGTACCCGGCCCATGCCCGGATACTGGGCTTCCAGATCCTTGCCCTTGATGGTGAGGCTGCCGGTGACCGGCTGCTTGGCCCAACTGAGCCAGCCCCCCAGGGTCAGCGGTCCCTTGCCCACCATCATGGAGCCGTCGAGCTCGGCCCGATTGCCCTGGATCTTGAGGCGGGTCACCAGCTTGGAGAGGGTCACCATGTCTGAGTGGGTCTGCACCTCGCCATCTTTCAGATCCAGCTCCCCATACAACAAGGGTGCCTTCAGAGTGCCGTCGAAGCGGGCATCCGCCGAGATGACCCCCTGCAAGGAGCGCACCTCGGGGATGAGCGGCGCGAAGGTGGTGAGCTTCAAGCTATCGAACTTGAGCTGACCGGACAGCTGGCCACGGCCCGCCGGCTCCTTGATCAGCAGATCTGTGTCGATATTGCCTATCTGCTTGGAGGCAAAATCGAGGCGAATGGCCGCCTGCTGGCGCTCGAAGTCGATCCCGAGTTCGAGGCGCTGATAATCGGTCTTGAGTTCATCGGCCACCAGGGTGCCCGGGGTGGTGCGCACAGTGGCGTGCAGGGTCGGCTGGGAGCCGCGCCAGCTGGCACGACCGTCGGCCGACAGCACGGCCTGCCAGCGGAAGTTATCCGGCAACCAGGGCCGCAACCGCTTGAGATCAAACGCGTTCAAGGCAAATTCCAGGTTGCCCTGGGCCGCCGAGATCTGGCTGCCCTTGACGCAGAGCGTCGAGCCCTGGGAACCCAGGCAGAGATCCCCCATGGTCAGCTGTTGTTTTGACAACGCCACATCCAACGCCCAGGGGGCGGTCAGGGTCCAGCGTTTGATGGGGGTCTTCAACTTGAGTTCGGACAAGGCGCCGCGCCAGTGATCCCCGCGCAGGCTGCCATTGATGCTGAGATCCGCCGCGACCGGGTCTCCCTTCATGGTCAAGGTCAGCCCATGACGGTTGAGATCACCGCTGAGGTTCAGGGCCAGCTGGGAGAGGGTGTTGGCGCCCTGCACCAGGCTCGCCACCGTCAGCGACAGCTCGCCGGCGGGCTTGTCAGAGGCCAGTACATTGCCCTTGATGGCGATGCCCTTGAGCACGGTCCCCGCATAGGAGAGGCGGCTCGAGGCCAGATCCGCATTGACCCTGGGGGTCTGCTGGTTGCCGGTGACGCGCACCTGACCCTTGATGTCCCCTTTGAGGCCGGGGTAGATGCCGCCCAGTTGGGGCGCATCCAGATCCGCATCCAGCTTCCAGGCTTGCGCCGTGAGGGAGCCCTTGGCCTGCAGCTGGTTGGGGCCGCTTTGCAGCGCCAGCGCCGGGATCTTCCATTCCATCTTGTCGTTGCCGCTGAGCTCCCCCTTGAGTGCCAGCGGATACTGGTTCAGTTTGCCATCGACCTTGAGCTCAGGCAGGGCCAGCTGCCAGTGGCCCGCCTCTGTCATCTCGAAGCGGCTGACTATCTTGCCCGCCAGCTTGCCCTTGATCTCGGGTACCAGCTCGGCCGGGTTGATCTCCTTGAATTCTGTGGTGCCCTGCCACTGGACCCCCTTGCTCCAGGCCAGCTTGCCGTCGAGCTTGAGCTCACCGGTCAGGGCATTGAGCAGCAGCTCGATGCGGCCGAGCTGGGTCAGATCCCCCTTGCCTTCGAGCGCCAGCTTGAAGGGAGGCACATCCGTCCCCTTGCCCCCCGTGTTCAAGGCAAACTGATAACCGGAGAGCTTGCCCTTGGCGCTCAGGCTGCCCTTATCCAGCTGATAGCTGGGTTCATCCTTGGCGGGCTTGTGCAGCGGCCAGCCGAGCCGCTTCCAGTCTAGCGCCAGATCGAACGGCAAGTCAGGATCCAGCGCCCCTAGCGTGCCCTTGAGATTGGCGGCCACCGGCCCCTTGGCCTGCAGCGCCAGCGCCAGCTTACCGACCGAGCCATCCAGGGTCAGCTTTGCCTGCTCGGTATCGAGCTCCCACGGCTTGAGCCCCTTGCGGGCCTTGGCTTCCAGGGTCAGGGCGAGGGGGTAGTCATCGACCAGACGCACATGGCCACTCAGGGCCAGATCCGCCATGTCATGGCGCAGGGAGAGCTCGCGCACATCGATGCGCTCCTCCTTGGCCGTGGCGCTTAGCAGCAGGCTGTCGAGCCCCTCGATGAGCTCCCCTTGCTGGTAGCGCAGCTTGGTGGCATTGAGCCCTTCCAGCTGGATGGGGAACGGCAGGCGAATGGCGGGCAGGCTGATGGGCTCTGGCTTGCTTGCGGCCTTGCCCTTGCCGCTCTTGTCAGCCTTGGCACCCTCGGACGACTTGGCCGCCAGGGAGGCATCGCTAGCTTGCTTGTCCTGTTTGTCTTGCTTGTCAGTGGCCGCCTTGCTCTGCGCCGCCTTGGCGGGCTGCTTGGTCTTGTCGGCGGGCTTTTTGCCGGCAGGCTCCTCTGGGGTATCTGCCAGCACTATATTGAGCCCATCGAGCACAGGCCCGCGCACTATGAGCCCCTGACGATTGAGGGTCGCCCCTATGTCGAGGGCTTTGAGGGTGACTGCCACCCCGGGCACGGCGAGGTCCAGATCGGCGACCTTGAGGCTGTCGAACTGGATGCGAAGGGGCAAGGGGTGCCAGACGAAGGGCTCCGTCGGCTCCTCGGGTACCGGCTCGGACGCCGCTACCTTGACCACGGGATGGGTGACATCGAGGGACTTGATCCAGAGCTTGCCCTGCAACAACTTGCCGAGATCCCAGTCCAGCACGGCGCGATCGACGGTGACATCCACCAGCTCATCCTGCCAACCCACCCCTTCCAGGGTCCAGCCGTAGCCGAGTTGGCCCGCTACCAGCTCCCCCTTGAGGGACGGCAGCGCCGACTTGGCCTGTTGCCACAGCCACTTGTTGCCCTGATGGGTGAAGCCCAGCAGGCTGACGCCGATGAGCAGCAGGAAGATGAGGCCCATCAGCCAGAGGAAAATGCGTTTTACCCAGATCACGATGCCACCCCTTGCGAAGAGGACAAACTCAGCGGCCAGAGGAAAATATGTTTTACCCAGATCACGATGCAGACCCCAGCGAGAAATGCAGCCGCAGCGGCCGAACCAGCATAATTGAATCGAAAGTGGCTATTTTTTCAGCACGAGACATAGATGAAATCTTAGTAAATAGCGTGTTTAACTGCCTCATAGCTCAGGCCCCAGCGCGAAGTGCAGTCGCAGCGGCCTGTCTTCTTCCGAGATCCCCATCGCCAGATCGAGTCGGACCTGACCTATGGGGGTCACCCAGCGCACCCCGAAGCCCGTGCCTATCTTCCAGGCCTCGCTGTAGTCGACGGTGGCCGTGCCTGTATCCACGAACAGGGCGCCGAGCCACTTCTCGCTGAAGCGATAGTTGTATTCCAGGCTGCCGACGCTGGTGTAGCGACCGCCGGTCAGCTTGCCGTCCGCATCCCGCGGGGAGATGGTCTCGTAGCCGTAGCCGCGCACCGTCTGATCGCCGCCGGTGAAGAAACGCAGGGAGGGCGGCACCAGGGAGAAGTCATCCCCGACGATGGCTCCTTGCTCGACCCGCATCAGGAAGCGGTGATCCTCCCCCAGGGTACGCAGCCACTTGCTACGCCCCCACACCCGCATGAAGTTGATGTCAGAGCCCCAGTACGGACTGGAGAACTCCAGCGTCAGCTGCTGGCGATCCCCCCAGTCCGGCACCATGCCGCCGCGCACCCGCAGCCGCGACCAGGAGACACCCGGGATCAGCAACAGACTGTTCCCCTCGTCGCTGCCCTGCACGTAGCGCTCGTTCTCGAGGCGCACAAAGACGTCCCTGTCCCAGCTCTCCGGCCGCCGTTTCCAGCGGTGCACCCCTATGGTGGTCAGATCGGAGCGGGTATCGTTGTTGTTGGTGTACTGATAACCGGCCTGCAATGAGTAGTAGTCCCGCAGCGGGTTGCCCACCGGGATCTGGTAATCGAAGCTGAGCTCGGCCTCCGGCGCCGAGATCTTGGCGGTGCTTGAGAGGCTGTGGCCGTAGCGGTTGACCCAGGGCTTCTCCCAGGTGGCGCTCATGCGCGGCCCCACGTCGGTGGCGTAACCGACACCGGCCTCTATTTCATGATCCACCCGGTTGGTGAGGGTCACCTGCACCGGCACCAGGTTGTTCTCCGCCTGGCTTATCATGGGTTTGATATCCACCACCTTGAACAGCTTGGTGGAGGAGACATCCTGGGACATCTCGGCGAGGCGGATGGCGAGGTAAGGATCGCCGCTCTTGATGTTGATGAGCGGGCGAATGAGGCGCAGCGCCTCCGGGGTGGCATCGTAGTGGATGTCGCCGAAGTGGTAGCGGGGGCCGGAGCGGAACAGGATATAGATCTCCGCCTTGCCCTGATCCGGGAACACCTTGACCTGACTCTTGCTGATCTTGGCGTCGAAATAGCCGCGGGCAAGCCCCAGGCTGCCGAGATCCGCCTTGATGGACTCGTACTTGCCATGGTTGAGGGGATCCCCCTCCTTGAGGGGCAGCTGATCGAGGAGGGCGCTGTAGATCTCGTCGTTGCTCGCGTCCCCTTCCAGCAGGATGTCGAGGCGCGAGACGATCACCGGCTTGCCCCTGTCTATCTCGATCACCACCTTGGCGGGGGCATTCTTGTCACGGTTGAGGGTAATCTTCGGCTGGTAATAGCCATAGACCTGCAGGGCTTTTTGCACGCTCTCTGTGATCTTGGCGCGGGCAGGGCGGTACTGGCGCTCCTGATAGACGGGCAGGGCATTGAGGTAGGCCTCGACGTTGTCCTTCTGCTCTCCCTTGACCCCTTTTATCTGATAGGTCAGCTTGGCCGCCATGGCAGGCATCGCCAGCAGCAAGAGGCAGAGCGCGAGCAATGTGCCGAGCCCGTGGCGAAGGTAGCGCCCGGGCGATCTGGTCCCTGCTGCCAGGAGAGGATAGCATCCTGTCAAACGTCAATTTCCCCGAATAACATGATTAAAAGACTGTATTAAATAGAATGATAGTGAGGCTTACTGCCGAGCAAGCGCCGCTCATCCTAGCATAACCCCGGACGCGACCGCAGCGGGATCCCCCCGCTCAGTCACCCCTATTCTGGCACCGCGCTCCCCGCTCGTTGCACACCGCGCGGGAAAATCCCCCGCCGGCGGGAGAAAAGTGCGCACTCTCTCGGCAATGGGGTACAAAAAAGCAGCGCAGCCGCGTATGAGCATCTTCCCAAGCGGGCCGCCGCCCCGTCTTTCTGCCACTGACAGCACGCGACAGACCGTGTCGGGTGGCACTTCCCATTGGGGTCAAGGGCCCGAAGAGCGCCTTGACATCCCTGCGCTTGCGGCGCGCACACCACACTCTGCTATTGAACAGGAAAATAAACTTAAATCAATAACTTGAATTGGTTAGCTGAAAGCTTCGTTTAATCCAATCGATTTATCCCGCTGCCACTTGGCGCTGCCCTGCCCCACACTGGTAACATCAATCGAAGGAGACCATGCCCATGCCCATGCGTAGCGAACAGCTGGCTGATTACATCGCCGACAGGCTCGAGTTCATCACCTTTCTGGCCTGCTGCAGTGCCATGCTGGCCCTGCTGACCGGCATGAGCGGCCAGCAGGCACTGGCCTTCACCGCCCTCAACCTGCCCTTCGGCCTGGCCCTACTGCTGGGATTGGCCATGCTGGCCCCCCTGCCCGCTCACTGGCGTCTGCCCGGCATCAGCTTGCTGCTGGTCGGCGGCGCCCTGCTCACCCTGCAATTGGGGGGCGACTGGCTCAATCCTTTGGCCATCTGGAGCCTCTATGCCCTGCTGGGGCTGGAGATCCTGTGGCAATCGCGCGCCAGGGTGCGGCTGACCGCAGACATGCAAGCCTGATACAAGGCGAGCGCCCTCGAACATGGCTGACGGACAAGGCCAATTAGGGTAATCTTGCGCCCCTTTTGTCATCCGCCGAGGAAAGCCCCATGAAGAAAGCCTGTGCCCAGCACATCCTGGTCAAGACCGAGAAGCAGTGTCTCGAGATCAAGGAAAAACTCGCCAAGGGCGCCGATTTTGGCCAGATGGCCAAGCGCTTCTCCACTTGCGCCTCCGCCAAGCGCAGCGGCGATCTGGGGGAGTTCTCCAAGGGGGACATGGTCAAGGCGTTCGACGATGCCGTGTTCAAGGGGGAGCTGCTGACCGTGCTCGGCCCCGTGCGCACCAAGTTCGGCTTCCACCTCATCAAGGTGCTTTACCGCAACTAAGGTGCACCAGCACCTTAGACGGCTCAGGGACGGCTCACCTCAGGCAGGGGCCAGCCACCACAACGCCGGGCATAGACCCCGAAACGCCAGGGGTGACGGCTGGCCCAGTCTTCCATCTCGGGGGCTGGCGTGAATTGGCTCTGTGGCCAGAAGGAGACCCGACTCTCCCGGCCATGGAGTGCTCGCCAGCGCGCCAGGCTCGCCTCGGCCAGACGCCACTGGTAATCACTCTGGGGCAGAAGCGCCGGAGCGAACCCCTTGCCCCGATTGCAATACTGCCCCTCCCCATCATCTCCATCCACCAGTTGCCAGAAACGGCCGAGCAGATCGCCATAACCAAGGCGCCGGTTGTCAAAATGCACCCGCACCGCCTGACGGCGCGCTTCGCTCCCATCCGGCGGGCTCGCATATCCCGTCTCCACCCGGCTGACCCCCACCATGGCCTCAAAGGCTGCCTCGGCTCGCCACATGTCCCCCGCCGCCAGCACGGCGCTGTCGGCCCACAAGGGACGGACGGCGAAAAGCAGCAGGAGATAGATAAATTTACTAACGTTATCAGTCAATTAAGTTTATCCTTCTGAGCATTGCCCATCATAACCAGTGGATCCCTCCTATGCCCAGCTATTTGTGGTGGCCCCTGCTGGCCTGGTTGCTGCCCCTCACTGGCGCCCTCGGCAGCCGCATCCATCTCTGGCCCTGGTGGGTCGGTTTCACCCTCTGTCTGGCCAGCGCCCTGATAGGGCTTGGCCTCTTGCTGCGCCTGCCCTGGCGCCGTCGTCGCACCACCAACCTGTGGCCGGATCTGTGGGGCATAGTGCCCATGCTGCTGCCCCTGCTGTTCCTGGTGCAGGCGCTGCGCGCGCCGCTCATCAACGACGTCAGCACGGATCCCTACCACCCCCCTCGCCTGCAGTGGGCCGAACAGCTCAGAACGGCGCAGGATCTGCCCATCAATGCCGCCCCCTTGCAAGCATTTGCCAACAACCCCGGTCCTCTCTATACCCATGCCTCGCCAGACGAGGTGCTCGCCGAGGCCGAGGAGCTGATGACTGAGCTGGGCTGGCGCGTCATGGAGACGCCAGGCGGCCTCAATGCCGTGGTCACCAGCCCCTGGTTCGGCTTCGAGGATGACGTGGCGCTGCGGGTCTTCGCCGGTCCCAAGGAGACCCGGGTCGATATGCGATCCGCTTCCCGTCAGGGACGCAGCGATCTGGGGGCCAACCGGGCGCGTATTCAGGACTTCCTGATCCGCCTGAGCGAGCGCCTCGGGCAGGCCTACAAACCCAATCTGAAATACTGAGGTCAAGATGCGCATCGAGGTGAAGCCCGACCGGGAATATGCCTGGTTTATCCGCCCCTTCTTCTGGCTGCAGCAGCGCAACTACGGCCAGGTGCTGATCCCCGGCAAGTGCTGGGGCCGCTCGCCGCGCCTGTTTGCCGCCGTGGCCACCCTGTACGGGGTCATCAACCGCAAGCGCTCTCCCATCGATCCCGTGCTGCGCTCCCTGGTCACTGTGCGGGTCTCCCAGCTCAACTGGTGCCGCTTTTGCGTCGACATCAACGCCATGACGCTCATCAAGCGGGCGGGCTCCAGCGCCAAGGTAGAAGCGCTGGCGAACTGGCGCACCAGCCCCCTGTTCGATGAGCGGGAGCGGGCCGTGCTCGACTACGCCGAGGCCATGACCGGGCTGGACGGGGTGAGCGACGAGCAGGCGCTGCGCCTCAAGCCCTGGTTCGATGACGACAGTCTGGTGGAGCTGACCGGCCTCATCGCCTTCCAGAACATGTCCGCCAAGTTCAATGCCGCCCTCGACATAGCGCCTCAGGGCTTCTGCCAACTGCCGGTGCAGCCCGAGCGGAGTGCGGCGCCGGATACCACAGGCGCCGTCGACCCGACAACCGAGCAGGTCACCCCTCCCCGGCAGGATAAACCGCTGCCATGAGTCGTCCTCGCCTTATATTGCTGCTACTTATCCTTGGGTTGATCGCTACCTTCTTTGCCCTGGATCTCGGCCGCTACCTGAGCCTCGCCGAGTTGCAGGCCCGTCAGCTGCAGATCTTGACCTGGGTGCAGGCACACTTCCTCGAAGCCGCCCTCTTATACCTGCTCATCTATGTCGTGAGCACGGCCCTCTCCCTGCCCGGTGCCAGCCTGTTGACCCTGGCGGGCAGCGCCGTGTTCGGTATCGGCTGGGGGCTCTTGCTGGTCTCCTTTGCCAGCACCCTCGGCGCGACGCTCGCCATGCTCAGCGCCCGCTTCCTGCTGCGAGACTGGGTCAGGACCCGCTTTGGCGACAGGCTGGCCCAATTCGAGCAGGGGATGGCAAAGGATGGCGCCTTCTACCTGCTGAGCCTGCGCCTCATTCCCCTCTTCCCCTTCTTTCTGGTCAACCTGCTGATGGGGCTCACCCCCATCAGAGTCAGCACCTACTTCTGGGTGAGCCAGCTCGGCATGCTGCCCGGCACCTTCGTCTACGTGCTGGCGGGCTCGGAGCTCGCCACCCTCACCAGCACGGGCAACATCCTCTCCCCCGGTCTCATCCTGGCGTTGACCCTGCTGGGGCTTATGCCCTGGCTGATGAAACATCTGATGGCGCGCCTCGCCCTGCGCCGCCTGCACGCCCCCTACCGCAAACCCGAACGCTTCGACTACAACCTGCTGGTCATAGGCGCAGGGGCCGGTGGCCTGGTGACCAGCTATATCGCGGCGGCGGTCAAGGCCAGGGTCGGGCTCATCGAGCAGCACAGGATGGGCGGGGATTGCCTCCATACCGGCTGCGTCCCCTCCAAGGCGCTGATCCGAAGCGCTCGCTTCGCCTTTGAGCAGCGCCGCGCCGCCGAACTGGGCTTCACGCCTGCCCACTCCAGAGCCGATTTTGCCGCCGTGATGGCACGGGTGGCCGAGGTGATCAAGGCCGTCGAGCCCCACGACTCGGTAGAACGCTACCAGGGGCTGGGGGTGGAGTGCATCCAAGGCACCGGCCGCCTCGTCTCCCCCTGGGAGGTCGAGGTGGGTGGCCAGCGCCTGTCCGCCCGCCATATCGTCATCGCCACCGGCGCCCGGCCCAGGGTGCCGAACCTGCCGGGCCTGACGGAGGTTCCCTACCTCACCTCGGACAACCTCTGGCAGCTGCGCGAGGCGCCGCGCCACCTGCTGGTGCTGGGCGGCGGCCCCATCGGCTGCGAGCTGGCCCAGAGCCTGGCCCTGCTCGGCATCCAGGTCACCCTGGTGGAGCTGGCGGATCAGCTGCTGCCAAGGGAAGAGCGCGACGTCGCTGATCTGTTGCAGGCCCGGATGGTGGCAGACGGTGTGCAGGTACTCACCGGCTGGCGCGCCGAGCGGGTAGATTATCTGCCAAAGGCCGAGAGCGAGCCCGAGGACGAACCAAGCCAGTGGCCCATTCGATTGCACCTGCGCCGTGATGACGAGCAGCTGCTGCTGGAGGGGGATCAGCTGCTGCTGGCCCTAGGCCGGGTCGCCAACGTCAGCGGCTTCGGACTGGAAGCGCTGGGAGTGCCCCTCTCGCCGGACGGCACCCTGGCGGTCGATGAGTATCTCGCCACCCCCTATCCCAGCCTGCTGGCGGTGGGGGACGTGGCCGGTCCCTATCAGTTCACCCATGTGGCGGCCCATCAGGGTTGGTACGCGGCGGTCAATACCCTGTTCAGCCCCTTCAAGCGCTTTCGGGCGGACTATCGGGTGATCCCGGCCGCCACCTACACCAGCCCCGAGATAGCCCGGGTGGGATTGAACCGGCGCGAGGCCAGTGCGCGAGGCATTCCTTTCGAAGTGACCCGCTTCGAGATGGCAGAGCTCGACCGATCCATCGCCGACGGCGAGCGGCAGGGGTTTGTGGAGGTGCTGACGGTGCCGGGCAAGGACAGGATCCTGGGGGCAACCATTGTGGGCCCTCACGCCGGCGAGCGGCTCGCCGAGTTCGTGCTGGCCATGCGCCATGGGCTCGGGCTTCGCAAGATCCTGGCCACCATCCATCCCTATCCCACCCTGGTGGAGGGGAACAAATACCTGGCAGGAGAGTGGCAACGGGCCCATCAGCCCACACGCCTGCTGCCCTGGCTGGCTCGTTATCACGCTTGGCGCCGCGGCGCCTGATCCCATTTGCAAGAGGTCATCACATGTTCAAGACCCGGCTTCGCGCCCTGCTCCACCCCTTGCCAGGTTTGCTGTTGCTGGCCAGCACCCTGATGGCTCCCGGGCTGCAGGCAAAGGAGGCGCCACCGGCAGCAGAGCGCTGGCAGCAGACCCTGAGCGAGGCCCGCGGCCAGACCGTCTACTTCAACGCCTGGGGCGGCAGCCCGGAGATCAACGCCTACCTCCAGTGGGCCAGCGCTGAGATCCAGCGCCAATACGGGGTCAAGCTGGTGCAGGTAAAGGTGGATGACATCGCCCAGAGCGTCAGCCAGTTGCTCGCCAACCAGCAGGCAGGCAAGAAGAGCGGCAGCCCCATCGACCTGCTCTGGGTCAATGGCGAGAACTTCAAGGCGCTCAAGGACAAACAGCTGCTGGGGGCGCCCTTCACCGGCGATCTGCCCAACATGGCTCTGGTGGATCAACAGTTGCCGGTCAACCAGGACTTCACCGTGCCGGTCGAGGGACTGGAGGCCCCCTGGGGCATAGGGCAGCTCAATCTGATGGTCAATGAAGAGGAGGTCGGCACGCCCCCGACCTCGGCGGCGGCCCTGCTGGCCTGGGCCCAGACCCACCCCGGCCGCTTTACTTATCCCAAGCCGCCACAATTTCATGGTTCGAGCTTTCTCAAGCAGATCCTGCTGGAGTTGACGCCAGATCCCACGCATCTCTACCAAGAAGCGACAGATGCAGAGTTCGAACGTCTGAGTGCGCCCCTCTGGGCCTGGCTCGATGCACTCCATCCCGCGCTCTGGCGCAAGGGCAAGCTATTCCCGGCAGGCGCCGCCGAGACCAAGCAACTGCTGGATGACGGCGAGCTCGCCATGGCCATCAGCTTCAACCCCTCTGAGGCCCAAAGCTCGGTGCAAAACGGCACCCTGCCGCCGGGCGTCAAGGCCATCGCCATGGCCAAGGGGGCGCTGACCAACAGCCACTTCCTCGCCATTCCCTTCAACGCCAACGCCCGGGCCAGCGCCCTGGTGGTGGCGAACTTCCTGCTGAGCCCCGCCGCTCAGGCCCGCAAGGCCGACGTCGCCGTCTGGGGCGATCCCAGCGTCTTGCGAAGGGATGCCCTGCCCAAGGGCACGGCCCCGGCCCTGCGCTTCAAGGCACTGGCCGAACCCCATCCCAGCTGGCAGCTGCGGCTGGAAGCGGCCTGGGCCGCACGCTACGGCCACTGATGAACAGCTGGGGTTCGGGACGCCTGCTCTTGCTGCTTTCCTGTGGCCTGCTGCTGGCCGCACCGCTCGTCGGTGGCTTGCTACTGCTGCTGATCGAGGGCATGGCCGCCGACAACCTGCGCCTGCTGCTGAGTCAGCCCGGGCTCTGGCACTCCCTGGGGCTGAGCCTCTGGGTAGCGGCTGCCTCGACCCTGGGGGCCCTGCTGCTGACTGCCTTGCTGCTCGCTCACGGCGAGGGCAGCCGCTGGATGGCGCGCTTGCGCCGCCTGCTCTCCCCCTTGCTGGCCCTGCCCCACGTCGCCTTCGCCATCGGCTTTGCCTTCCTGCTCGCCCCCTCAGGCTGGCTGCTGCGCCTGCTCGCCCCTGTACTCGGTTTTGCCGATCTCCCCCCCGACTGGCAGACCCTGAAAGACCCGCTCGGACTCGGGCTCATCGTCGCCCTCATCCTCAAGGAGACGCCGTTTCTGCTGCTGATGGCCCTCGCGGCGCAGGATCCTGCCCGGGTGGCTCGCCAGCAATGGCTCGGCCACACCCTGGGCTTTTGTGGGCCTCAAGTCTGGTGGCGCCTGCTGCTGCCCGCGCTCTGGCCCGCCCTGCGCCTGCCGCTCTATGCGGTGGCGGCCTATGGCCTGGGGGTGGTGGATCTCGCCCAGCTACTGGGGCCCGATGCGCCGCCCACCCTGGCGGTGCGGCTCTGGCTCTGGTATCAGGACCCGGATCTGCACTGGCGCGGCGCCTGTGCCAGCGGCGCCCTGCTGCTGCTGGCCGCCAACCTCTTGCTGCTGGCTGGGCTCAGGTTGCTGGAATGGGTTCATCTGAACATGGGTAAGGCACATAGCCTCAATGGTCGGCGGGCGGCCCCCTCTGCCCTCGCCGGCGCCCTGACGGCGTCAGCCATCTGGGGGCTGCTTATCATCAATCTGCTGGTGCTGGCCAGCCTGCTGCTCTGGTCCCTGACCCGGCGCTGGTCCTTCCCGGCGCTGTTGCCGACCCAGTGGAGTGCCCGTTACTGGCTGGATCTGTTGCCCAGCCTGGGCCCCCTGCTCGGGCAGAGCCTGCTGCTCGCCATCGCGAGCGCCGGCCTGTCACTCCTGCTGGTGGTGCTCAGCCTGGAGGCGCAGCAAGACAGGCGCCCCTGGCCGCTCTGGCTCATCTGTTTGCCGCTGCTGCTGCCCCAGGCCAGCCTGCTGTTCGGGCTGCGGCTGCAAGTGGACTGGCTCGGCGCCGGGTGGCAGGGAGATGGCATCGGCTGGGGCTGGGTGCTCTGGAGCCAGCTGTTGTTCGTGGCGCCCTATGTCTATCTCTGCCTGCACGGCCCCTATCGTCAATTTGACCCTCGTATCGCACAGGCGGCCCTGCTGCTTGGCGCCAGCCCCTGGCGGGCCTGGTGGCGGGTGAAGGCCCCCCTGCTGGCGCGCCCCCTGCTGTTCGCCTTCGGGGTCGGCGCCGCGGTGAGCCTGGCGCAGTACCTGCCGACCCTGCTGTTTGGCGCCGGTCGCGTCGTCACCATCACCACGGAGGCGGTAGCCATCGGCAGCGGCCTCAACCGGCGGCTGGCGGGGCTCTATGGCCTGCTGCAACTGCTGCTGCCACTTTGCGTGTATGCCCTGGTACTCTGGCTGCCGGGCCGTATCAACCCAGCCACGAGACACGAGTCATGTTGAAAACCGGCGCCCTCACCCTGAGCCTGCACGGCAAGCCCCTGCTCCATCTGCCGCCGCTGGCGGTCGCCCCCGGCGAGGTGCTGACCCTGATGGGGCCGAGCGGCTGCGGCAAGAGCTCCTTGCTGGCGGCGCTGGCGGGGGTCTTGCCCGGCTCTTTAACAGGGAGGGGCCCTTTCAGGCTGGATGGCGAGCTCTGGCTCGGTGAGCGGCCACTCACCACTCTGCCGCCCCAGCAGAGGCAGATCGGCATGTTGTTTCAGGAGGATCTGCTGTTCGCTCACCTGACGGTGGCGGAGAACCTGATGTTTGGCATGCCGGCTTATCTCAAGGGGATGGCCGTCCGGCGGGCCGCCGCGCTGGCGGCGCTCGGCGAGGTGGGGCTTGTGGATCAGGCGGACATGCTGCCCGGCCAGCTCTCCGGCGGTCAGAAGGCACGCGTCAGCTTGCTGCGTGCCCTGCTCGCCGAACCCCGGGCCCTGCTGCTGGACGAACCCTTCTCGCGCCTCGACAAGCCGCTGCGAGCCGCGTTTCGCACCCTGGTGTTCGAGCGTATCGCCGCGCGCCGGATCCCGGCCATCCTGGTAACCCACGACGAGGACGATGCGCCGGGCGCCATACTGGCACTGACAACCCCCTGCTCTGATAAAGAGGAACCCGACCTTGACTGATCGCCATGACAGATCCCTTCTCATGCAGGTCACCCATGATGAAGAGGATGCACCGGGCGCCATACTGACACTGACAACCCCCTGCTCTGATAAAGAGAAACTCGGCCTTGACTGATCGCCATGACAGATCCCCTCTCATGCCGGTCACTCACGATGAGGAGGATGCGCCGGGCGCCATTCTTGACCTTATGCCCCCCACTTCCCCCATACATGAGGAGATCTGACCTTGTTCGATAGCCGCATCATTCCCCTTCTTCGTCGCCCCCTGGCACTCATGGCCACTCCCTTGTGCCGAGCCGGGGTCAGCGCCAACCAGATAAGCCTCGTCGGCTTTGCCATCGGCATGCTGGCCCTGCCGCTACTGGCGCTGGGGCTGCACGGCTGGGCCCTGATTGCCATTCTTTGCAATCGGCTGCTGGATGGGCTGGACGGCGCCGTGGCGCGCCAGAACGGCATCACAGACTGCGGCGGCTTCCTCGACATCACGCTGGACTTCATCTTCTACGCCGCCGTGGTGCTAGGCTTTGCCCTCTCTGATCCCGCCAACGCACTGCCCGCCGCCACCCTGCTGTTCGCCTTCATGGGCACGGGCTCGAGTTTCCTGGCCTTCGCCATCATGGCGGGCAAACGGGGGATCGAGAACCCCGTCTATCACCACAAGTCCCTCTACTATCTCGGCGGCCTCACCGAGGGGAGCGAGACCATCACCCTGTTCGTGCTGATGTGCCTCTGGCCCGCGGCCTTCGGGTGGCTTGCCTACGGCTTCGCCCTGCTCTGCTTCATCACCACACTCACCCGGCTCTGGAGCGGTTACCACACCTTGCGGGACTAGATTCATTTGAGAGGCGGCGATACGACTCGGCACTTGCGAATGGACGCCAATGTTTTACCATGACGTCACTCTAGTTCCAGTCCCCGAGAATCCCTATGCGTCGCCTTGTCTGCCTGCTCACCCTCTCCGCCCTGCCGCTCATTCAGAGCTGCAGCAGCACACCGGCACCCAAGCCCGTGGTCAAGCCACAGCCCAACAGCGCCTTCATCAACCAGACGCCGCCAAGCAAGCCGGTCTACAGCCAGGGAGTCAGCAAGGGGGATTTCGCCAATCGCCCCAACGTGGACAGGTTCGTGCAGCGCATGGTCGAGAAGCACGGTTTTGACAACGCCGAGCTGCACCAGGTGCTGGCCCAGGCCCAGCGCTACGACTGGATCATCCGCCTGATGGATGCCCAGGCCCCGACCACCACGCCGCCGACCGGCCCGACCGGGGCCTGGAACCGCTATCGCGCCAAGTTCATCACCCCGGACAATGTGCAAAACGGCGTCAACTTCTGGCGCGAATACGAGAGCGAGCTCAACCGGGCGCAACAGATCTACGGCGTACCGCCGGAGATCATCGTCGGCATCATAGGGGTGGAGACCCGCTGGGGTCGGGTAATGGGCAAGACCCGCATCCTGGATGCCCTGGCGACCCTGGCGTTTGACTATCCGCGCCGGGCCGAGTTCTTCACCGGCGAGCTGGAAGCCTTCCTGGTGATGACCCGGGACGAAGGCATGGATCCTGCACAGCCGCAGGGCTCCTACGCCGGCGCCATGGGCTATGGCCAGTTCATGCCATCGAGTTTTCGCAGCTATGCGGTGGACTTCAACGGCAACGGTCACACCAACCTCTGGGATCCGGTGGATGCCATCGGCAGCGTAGCGAACTACTTCAAAGCCCACGGCTGGGAGAAGGGACAACCGGTGGCGGTGCGCGGCCAGGGCCAATTGCCCGGCTATGAACACGGCTTCCAGACCCGCTACCCGGTCGCCACCCTGCGCGGCGCCGGCCTCGCCCCCATCGCCTCCCTTGGCAACCACAAGGAGGCGAGCCTGCTGCGTCTGGACGTGGGGACCGGCTATCAATACTGGTACGGCCTGCCGAACTTCTACGCCATCACCCGCTACAACCACAGCACCCACTACGCCATGGCGGTGTGGCAGCTGGGTCTTGCGGTGAAAGATGCCAAAGGCAGTTATTAATTCTGCTAAAACGTAAAAACGGGCCATCAGGCCCGTTTTGCTATTCGTTCTCCAGCAGCCAGCGTTTGAGCAAGTCTGCCAGTTGCGTCTGCTCGGCCTGGGTCAAGGGGGACAGCAGGCGCTGCTCGTTCGCCACGTGCCGCTCCACCGCCAAATCGATAAGCTCCCGTCCCTCTGCCGTCAAACAGACCAAGAGGCTTCGCCTGTCGCTCGGGGCGGCCTGGCGCTCGATGAGGCCCCGCTCCGCCAGCTTGTCGAGGCGCGCCGTCATGGCCCCCGAGGTGAGCATGGCGGACTGATAGAGGGCGGTGGGGGTCAGCGGCTCACCGGCGCGGCGCAGGGTCGCCAGTATGTCGAAATCCGAGCCCAGCAGGCCGCACTCTTTCAACTCGTCGTTGATCTCGCGCCCGGCGATGGCTGCCATCCGCGCCACTCGCCCAAACACCCCCATGGGGCTGCAATCGAGATCCGGCCGCTGCCGGGCCCATTGCTCCAGCAGCAGATCCACGTGATCTGTCTCCATCATGGCTCCATTATCTTTTCGTAAAGATACTTGATAATAAACCAACTCGTGGCTAATGTATCTTTACTTAAAGATACTTCTTCGTGAGATAGCCATGCCGCTGCTGATCGCCCTGCTCGCCCCCCTGTTGTGGGGCAGCACCTATGCCCTCGTCAGCCTCTACCTGACCGACTACTCCCCTTACTGGGTGGCGGTGTGGCGAGCGCTCCCCGCCGGCGTCTTGCTGCTGTTGCTGCATCCGCGCTGGCCGCCGCTCACCTGGAGCCGCCAATTCCTGCTGGCATTTTGCAACATCACCGCCTTCTTCGCCCTGCTGTTCGTGGCAGCCTTCCGCCTGCCGGGCGCCGTGGCGGGCACCCTCGGCGCCACCCTGCCGCTCATCCTGATGGCGCTGGCCTGGCTGCAGGATGGCAAGCGGCCGACCCTCAAGTGGCTGCTGCTGGGGCTGATGGGGCTGGCCGGTGTCTTGCTGCTGCTCAACCCCTCCGCCAACCTGGATCCCGTCGGTGTCGCCTGCGCCCTGCTCGCCACCGTGCTCATCGGCCAATCCAGCCGCTGGATGCAGCGCTGGCCGGTGAGCGATCTGCTGGCCCTCACCGCCTGGCAACTGCTGCTCGGCGGCCTGATGCTGATCCCGCTGGCCTGGTGGCTGGCAGGGCCCATGCCCATGCCTCAGCTGGCGAGTGCCCCCGCCTTTGGCTGGCTAATCCTGCTCAACACGGCGCTGGCTTACTGGGCCTGGCTGTGGGGCCTCAAGCGCCACGGCCCCGAGGTGATGGGCATGCTGGCCCTCACCAACCCCATGGTGGCGGTATCCCTCGGGGTGCTCATGGTGGGAGAGAGCCTGGATGGCCGCCAGTGGCTCGGCATAGGGGTGATCCTGCTTTCCCTATTCCTGATGAAGCTGCCGGCCCGCCCTTTCTTCAAACGCTGGCAGACCCGCAAGGCTGCCACCGATAGAACTGACAACGGTTAGCTGTTGCTAAAGCTGCATAAAAAAGAGGAGCCACCAGGGCTCCTCTTTCGCATGGGTTGAGTCGCAGACGACTTAGACGCCGGCCTTGGCCAGGGCGGCGGAGACGATCAGCTGAGCCTCCTGCTGAATAAGGTCCAGGTGTGCCTCGCCCTTGAAGCTCTCCATGTAGATCTTGTAGATGGACTCGGTGCCGGAAGGACGCGCCGCGAACCAGCCATGCTCGGTCACCACCTTCAAACCACCGATGGCGGCATCATTGCCGGGAGCCTTGGTCAGCTTGGCGAGGATGGGGTCACCTGCCAGGGTGGAGGCTTCCACCAGCGCCGGATCCAGCTTGGAGAGCACGGCTTTTTGTGCGCCATTGGCCGGGGCATCGATGCGGCGATAGCTGGAGCGGCCGAACTTGGCCTCCAGGGCATCGTAGTGGGCCTGGGGATCCTTGCCGGTGACGGCCAGGATCTCGGCGGCCAGAAGGGCCAGAATGAAGCCATCCTTGTCGGTGGTCCAGACGGTGCCGTCCTTGCGCAGGAAGGAGGCGCCCGCGCTCTCCTCACCACCGAAGCCGAACTCGCCACTGTAGAGGCCGTCAACGAACCACTTGAAGCCGACCGGCACCTCTTTCAGGGTGCGACCGCTCTCGCCGGCGACCCGGTCAATCATGGAGGAGGAGACCAGCGTCTTGCCGACAGCGGCCTCTTTTGCCCAGCCGGTTCTGTGGGTGAACAGGTACTGGATGGCCACCGCCAGGTAGTGGTTCGGGTTCATCAGGCCGGCCTTGGTGACGATGCCGTGACGGTCGTAGTCAGGATCGTTGCCAAGGGCGATGTCGAACTTGTCTTTGAGCGCAATCAGGCCGGCCATGGCGAACGGACTGGAGCAGTCCATCCGGATCTTGCCGTCCTTGTCCAGGGTCATAAAGGAGAAGGTCGGATCGACGCGGTAGTTGACCACCTCGATGTCGAGATCGTAACGCTTGGCGATGACATCCCAGTAGGCGACGCCGGAGCCGCCGAGGGGGTCTACCCCGATCTTGATGCCAGCGCGCTTGATAGCCGCCAGATCCAGCACGTTCTCCAGATCGTCCACATAAGGGGTGACGTAGTCGTGCTCGACCACCAGCTCACTCGCCAGCGCCTCGGCAAAGGGCATCCGCTTCACGCCAGCCAGGTTCGCTTCCAGAATCGCGTTGGCGCGGTCTTCCACCCACTTGGTGATCTCACCCTCGGCGGGGCCGCCGTGGGGCGGGTTGTACTTAAAGCCACCGTCTTCCGGCGGGTTGTGGGACGGGGTGATCACCACGCCGTCCGCCAGGGCCGCCGGCTTGCCAGCATTGTGGCGCAGGATGGCGTGGGAGATGACCGGGGTCGGCGTGAAACCAAGGCCGGCCTGGATGCGGGTCTCGACCCCATTGGCCGCCAGCACTTCCACCGCGCTGGCAAAGGCGGATTCAGACAGGGCGTGGGTATCCATGCCGACGAACAGGGGCCCTGTGATGCCGGCCTGCTGGCGATACTCCACCAGGGCCTGGGTCACCGCCAGGATATGGGATTCGTTGAAGGCGCTGTACAGGGCGCTGCCGCGATGGCCGGAGGTGCCGAAGGCCACCCGCTGCTCTGGGCTGCTCATGTCCGGCTTGTTCAGGTAGTAGGCGCTGACCAGGCGGGGAATGTTGGTCAGGTCGCTTAAACGAGCCGGCTTGCCGGCGTGAGGATGCTGTGCCATGGCGTTTTCCTTGCTTGATGGCGGCCTTGCCAGGCAAGGCCTGAAGTCAGTGATGCGTTAAACCGCGCCGCACACCCGAGCGGTCAAATCCTCGTCATAACCCATGCTGCTCATCAGCTGGGCCACCATGTTCTGCTTGCGGCTGGTGTTGGTGTTGGTGATAACCCAAAACGGGGTATCCGGCACCGGCTTGGGTTTGGTGGTGCTGCCACTGGCCCGCAGCGCTTCCGGGTCGCGGGAGAAATAGACGCGCTTGCGGCCCTTGATCTCGGTCGCCTGGGTAAAGCCTTCCGGGTTGTCCCGATAGAGGGTACTCAGCACCAGCATGAAGCGGTTGATGGACTTCTCTTCCTGTTGCAGCGCACCGGAATCGAGCAGCGATTGCAACCCCATGGCATCGGCTACGGCCGTCGGCTGGGCCTGTACGGTCGGCTCCACGGCTCTGGGCTGGTTTGCCGAGGTGGGCTGTTCCAGCAGACGGCGCAGGATATCGGAGGCACTCTCGCCGATGTGCCGGGTCTGGCTCGCGATAAAGAGGTAGAGATCGTCATCAAGCTCGATGGTTTTCATAGGGATGCGCTGGACTCGTCGAAATTCGGATGCGGCGATTATACATAGGCAAACCCGGCAGCCCAAGCAAGGGGCTGGCAGATGTGCATGAATCTCATCGAGAATACGTCATAATGCGGGGCCAAGTGTGTGATCCCCCGCACTGATAGCCGATGAAGGGGTCATTTTTTTGGAAAAAAACCACAGAAAAATCATTCCACAAAAATGAAATCCTTTTCTTTCAGTGCGTTAAAAATATGGCGACAGCGCCCCCGACCGATAAGGTGTCATTTTGCAACACAATCAGTATTTGAACTTCAAGGAGCAGGGAGAGGGCCCGGCCGTCGTCCTGATCCACGGCCTGTTCGGCAGCCTGGACAACCTGGGCCTGCTGGCGCGCCCCTTGAGCGAGCAGTTTCGTGTCATCAGCATCGATCTGCGCAACCACGGCGCCTCCTTCCATAGCGATGAGATGAGCTACCCCCAGCAGGCCGCCGACGTGCTCGCCCTGCTCGATCACCTGAGCCTCGAGCAGGTGGCGATCGTGGGTCACTCCATGGGGGGCAAGGTTGCCATGCAACTCGCCAAGCAGGCACCGGCGCGCATCAACAAGCTGGTGGTGGCCGACATAGCGCCAGTCGCCTATCCCCACGCCCGTCACAAGAATGTGTTCGCCGGTCTCAACGCCACCCTCGCCAACCCGCCCCAGAGCCGCAGCGAGGCCGAAGCCATACTGGCCCAGCACATCGAGATCCCCGGAGTGCGCCAGTTCCTGCTCAAATCCTTCGCCAAAAGCGACTCCGGTTGGGGCTGGCGCTTCAACGTACCGGCGCTCGAGCACAACTACGCCAACATCATGGGTTGGCCCGACGACCAGACCCGCTTCGAGGGGCCGACCCTGTTCATCAAGGGGGGGGATTCGGACTATGTGCTGCCCGAATATACCGAGACTGTGATGGCACAATTCCCGGCGGCCAAGGCCCGGGTCATCGCCGGAACCGGCCACTGGCTGCACGCCGAAAAGCCGGTGTTGTTCAACAAATTGGTTGTGGATTTCCTGTCGACAGGCGGTTAACAGTTTCAAATCCTTTGTGATATAGTGCGCCCGTCATAAGGAGTGTGCGCAATCCATGCTGAGTGAACATATCGATCTGATCGAGAGTCTGGGCCTGAAGCTGTTCTTCGTGGCCATCTTCCTGCTGATTGGTCTGGCCATTCAAGACGTGCTCAAACGCGGCAACGTGCCCCGTTTCGGGCGTCTCATCGTCTGGCTGGTTCTGTTTCTGGGTTGCGCGGGTTTTGTCGCCAAGGGGCTGATCGAAATGGGCTGGGAAGGCTCAGGGATCGGCTAACTACTTTTCATCTGTGATGTATGGCCAAACAGCAAACTGATCGAACAACACTGGATCTGTTCGCAACTGAGAAGCGCCCCGGCAGGCCAAAGACCAATCCACTCCCCCGTGAGACCCAGCTCAAGATCAACAAGCGCAACCAGCTCAAGCGCGATCGGGAGAATGGTCTGAAACGGGTTGAGTTAAAGGTGGAGGCCGAATTGCTGGAGCGCCTGAACCAACTTGCGCTGCAACAGAACGTCAGCCGAGCCGAGCTGATCCAATCTATCCTGAAGCAACAGATTGAGTCTGCTTTTGCAGCAGGCATCGCAATCTGAACCGTTAGCATTAACACCAAATACGGGTAACTAAACACTATGGCTAGTGTAGGTCTGTTTTTCGGCAGCGATACCGGTAATACCGAAGCTGTCGCCAAGATGATCCAGAAAGAACTGGGCAAGCAACTCATTGAAGTCCATGACATTGCCAAGAGCAGCAAGGCTGACATCGCCAATTTCGATCTGCTGATGTTTGGCATCCCGACTTGGTACTACGGTGAGTCTCAAGCTGACTGGGATGACTTCTTCCCCGAGTTGGAAGAGATCGACTTCACCAACAAGCTGGTGGCCATCTTCGGCTGCGGCGATCAGGAAGACTATTCCGAGTACTTCCTCGACGCCATGGGTACCCTGCGCGACATCGTCGAAGCCAAGGGCGCCATCATCGTCGGCCACTGGCCGACCGCCGGCTATGAGTATGAAGCCTCCAAGGCGCTGGTGGATGACAAGCACTTCGTCGGTCTCGGTATCGATGAGGATCGCCAACCCGAGCTGACCGCCGAGCGCGTCAAGGGCTGGTGCAAGCAGCTGCACGACGAGCTGAATCTGGCCGAACTGGCCTGATCCACCTCCTCTGACAACAAGGGCCCCGCTGGGGCCCTTGTTGTTTCTACCTGTTCACATCTATCCCGCTACTCGGATGCCCTGTGCTCCGGCTTGGCCCTGACATAGAGGGTACGTTTGACCTGAGCCACCAGCTCGCCGCCCTTGTCCTTCACCTGTACCTCGAACTCGGGGAAGTGCTTGTCCCCCTTCTCGGTCGCCGCCACGATGGACGCCAGCTTGGCGTCGGTCAGGTTGAACTCGGCCACCAGCATCCCCTTTCCCGGCTTGATGTAGTTGATGCTGCCCGCCTTGTCCCAGACGTAGTAACGGTTCTTGAAATGACCCATCAGCATCAACGGATAGATGGGATCCGTCATGGCGAACATGCTGCCGCCGAACTGGGTCCGGTTCGCGTTCTTGTTCCACCAGCGTGATTTCAGGGTGACCCGGCAGAAGCGAAAATCATCGCTCAGGATCTCAATTTTGATGCCAGCGCCCCAGAAGGGAGGCCAGGCGTTGAGGGCGTGGCGTACCCAGGCCGCGTTGCCAAAAAGCCAATCCATGGATCTCATCCGACCAGATAATGAAGAAGTTACATATTATCAACATTCCCTGGGAGAGCAAGCCGCAGCACGCCTGGGCACATTTATCTTGTGGGGCGCGCTATATGCTAAAGCCCTTGAATTGCTGGGTTTATTTTTAGTCTGGCTACGACCTATAATGACAGGCCAAACGAGTTCGTGGTTGCCATTCCTTCGGCAGTCAATCAGAATAACCACACCTTCGAGAATGCGAATAAATAGAATATGGCAGACAACAACCAAGCGTTAAAAAAGGCCGGGCTCAAGATCACCTTGCCCCGCGTCAAGATCCTGGAAATCCTGCAACAGCCGGACTGCCAGCACACCAGTGCGGAAGATCTGTACAAACGGCTGATCGATCAGGGTGAAGAGATTGGTCTGGCTACCGTCTATCGTGTTCTCAACCAGTTTGATGATGCCGGTATCGTCACCCGTCACCACTTCGAAGGGGGCAAGTCGGTGTTCGAGCTGGCTACCCAGGAGCACCATGATCACCTGGTCTGCCTCGACTGCGGCAAGGTGATCGAGTTCTCCGACGAGGTGATCGAGCAGCGTCAGCGCGACATCGCCAAGGCTCACAACATCCGCCTGACCAACCACAGTCTCTATCTGTACGGTCACTGCGCCTCCGGTGAGTGCAAGCACGAGGAGTAATCCCTGCTGCCACCGCCAATAAAAAAGCCAGCATCACGCTGGCTTTTTTTGTATCCGTTATTCGCTAAAAGGCAGGGTCTCCCCTGCCCTTCTGGCTATCAGCCTTCGGCCTTGCCCCAGACGTCGCGCAGGGCGACGGTGCGGTTGAACACCAGATGCTCCGGGCTGGAGAGCTTGTTGTCGGCGCAGAAGTAACCTTCACGCTCGAACTGGTAAGCAAACTCCGGCTTGGCATCTTTCAAGGAGGCTTCGACCCGGGCACCGGCGATGACCACCAGGGACTCTGGGTTCAGGGCCGCCTCGAAGTCGTCTTCGGCCGCCGGGTTTGGCATCTTGAACAGGCGGTCGTAGAGGCGGATCTCCGCCGGCAGGGAGTGAGTGGCACTGACCCAGTGGATCACGCCTTTCACCTTGCGACCATCGGCCGGATCCTTGCCCAGGGTCTCGGGATCGTAGGAGCAGTAGATGCAAGTCACCTTGCCGTCCGCATCCTTCTCGACCCGCTCGGCCTTGATGACATAGGCGTTGCGCAGACGCACTTCCTTGCCCAGCACCAGACGCTTGAACTGCTTGTTCGCCTCTTCCTTGAAGTCCGCCTCGTCGATGAAGATCTCGCGGCTGAACGTCAGCTCACGGGTGCCCATCTCGGCGTTGTTCGGATGCGCCGGCGCGCTCAGCACCTCGTCGGCCGCCAAGTTCTCGATGACCACTTTCACCGGGTGCAGCACGGCCATGGCACGGGGGGCGTTCTCGTTGAGATCCTCGCGGATGCAGGCTTCCAGCATGCTCATCTCGACGATGTTGTCCTGCTTGGTCACGCCGATGCGCTTGCAGAACTCGCGGATGGAGGCCGGGGTATAGCCACGGCGGCGCAGACCAGAGACGGTCAGCATGCGCGGATCATCCCAACCGCTCACGTGCCCCTCGGTCACCAGCAGGTTCAGCTTGCGCTTGGACATGACGGTGTATTCGAGGTTCAGACGGGAGAACTCGTACTGACGGGGGTGGCAGTCGATGCTGATGTTGTCCAGCACCCAGTCATACAGGCGGCGGTTGTCCTGGAACTCCAGGGTGCACAGGGAGTGGGTGATCCCCTCCAGGGCGTCCGAGATGCAGTGGGTGAAGTCATACATGGGGTAGATGCACCACTTGTCACCTGTCTGGTGGTGGTGGGCAAACTTGATGCGATAGATGACGGGATCGCGCATCACCATGAAGGGAGATGCCATGTCGATCTTGGCGCGCAGGCAGGCGCTGCCCTCGGCCATCTCGCCGTTCTTCATCTTGGCGAACAGGGCCAGGTTCTCTTCGACGCTACGATCGCGGAACGGGCTGTTCTTGCCGGCTTCGGTCAGGGTGCCACGGTACTCGCGCATCTGCTCGGGGGAGAGCTCGTCCACATAGGCCAGACCCTTCTCGATGAGCTCGATGGCGTAGCCATGCAGCTTGTCGAAATAGTCGGAGGAGTAGCAGATCTCACCGCTCCACTGGAAGCCGAGCCACTGCACGTCCTGCTTGATGGACTCCACGAACTCGATGTCTTCCTTCGCCGGGTTGGTGTCATCGAAGCGCAGGTTGCACTGGCCCTGATAATCGCGGGCGATGCCGAAGTTCAAGCAGATGGACTTGGCATGGCCGATGTGCAGATAACCGTTCGGCTCGGGTGGAAAACGGGTATGCACGCTCTTGTGCTTACCGCTGGCCAGATCTTCATCGATGATCTGACGGATAAAGTTGGTTGGGCTGCTCGCCTCGCTCATGAATTCACCTCGAAAGTCTCAGCTCATGGGGCAACCGCGCGCCCCCGCTTAGAAACCGACAATGATCCACTATTCACCCATGAGGCTCAACAGGAATTTGCCAACCGCGCCCCGTGTGGTGCCGTGTCGGCCGCATTCTCAGCAGCGCGGTGCCAGGTGCACGCGTCCAGACTCCCTTCCTTTAGCCGCCATCGGGGCGCAAGCGAGGGATTTGCGGAGCCGGAAGAGCACAGGGGGCGCTCAGCCTAGACATGAAAGGCGGCGGATGGGTAAAAATAAAACGCTGTTTATCCATGCCATTTCACTATCAAATTTCAATAATATGAAACCAAACGTCAACAACCAGCGCATCACACCACAAAACCGGATCAAGTTGGCATAAACAAAAACCAGGCATTTTCCAAACCGCATCATCCTAGTATCCTATTTACAACCTTGTCACTTTCTACTGCGACTTCAGGGAAGATGGTCGACAGCCCCTGTCCCCCCTCTCTTTCCCCCGAACCACTCGCCTCATCCTCACACAGGTAGCGAAGCCATGTCCTATCCCTTATCAAGACGTGAATTCATCAAGCAGTGCGTCATCGCCGGCATCGCCGTCTACAGCGCTCCCCTCCTCGCGAACCTCTCCCTGTCCGGCATGGAGGACGAGGTCTTCGATCCCGCCTTGCTCGGCCAGTGGAAACAGGGGGGCAAGGTCAAGTTTCGCAGCGACGGCCTGGCCAAGGTAACCGGTCAGAAGATCTACAGCCGGGACTATCGCGCGCAGGATCTGGCTGGCTGGCCATCCCAGCAGCAACATGCGCTGCTGATCCGGCTCGACAAGGCGGATCGCCGCTATCTGGGGCTGGATCTCTCCATGCTGCCCGCCAATGCCCAGCCCGGCCGGGTGATCACCGCAGCCGATCTGCTGCGCGATGGCGTCGAGCTGCCCGCCTTCTACGGCATCAACATGCTGGTGAGCGAAGGCGCCACCCCGGACTATCTGGGCCAGGCCGCCGCCATGCTCCTCTTCCCGGACTTTGCCACCTTCAATCGGGCCAAGCAGACCCTGCAATTCAATGACAAGGTGGTGCGCTACGGCGACGTGACGCCGCTGGTCGCTGCCTCCCGCGATCCCTGGGCCTGCTGGCGCATCATCCGGATCGAGGGCAAGCTCGGCATGGCCGATCAATACAGCGCCTTGAAAAATGGCCTCTTCTTCCCGGCCATCGTCAATCACCAGCCGGTATGGCCGACCCCCAAGGCCGATGGCAATGCGGGCGAGCAGGGCATGTATCAGGCCGAACTGGTGCACGAGGAGCTCAAGGCCGACGACGCCCTGGTGCTGGATCGCACCTATCAGACCCAGTTCATCGAGCCCATGATGATGGAGCCGGAAAACTTCAACGGCTGGTTCGACGCCAAGGCGCGCACCATGCACCTGGTGGTGAGCACCCAGTCCCCTCACGATTTCTACTACGAAGCCGCTGAGATGCTGGCCAAGGGGCCGCTGGCGGGCAAGGTCGACAAGCTGGTGGTGCACTCCCCCTTCATCGGCGGTGGTTTCGGGGCCAAGGATCACACCATATTCCCCTTCTACGGCCTGCTCGCCGCCATCTATGGCACCGGCCCGGTTCGCCTGGCCAACGACCGTTTCGAGCAGTTCCAGGGTGGCCTCAAGCGTCATCCGTTCAACATGAAAAACAAGCTGGTGCTCGACAAGCAGAGCGGCCAGTTCCGCGCCCTCATCTCCTCCATGACGGTGGACGGCGGCGGTCGTTTGAACTTCACCGGCTCAGTGACCAGCGTGGGAGCCAGCGCCATTCAGGGCGTCTACTACCTGCCCAAGAACGACATCACGGCGATCGCCCTGCCATCCGAGAACCCGGACTGCGGCTCGATGCGAGGCTATGGCTCCCTGCAGACCATGGCGGCCATGGAGATGATGATCAACGAGGCCGCCGCGCTGCTCAAAATAGATCCCCTGGAGCTGAGGCGCCGCAACCTGATCAAACCAGGCCAACCCAATACTCAGGGCGCCATCCCAGAGGGCAACAACCGTTACCCCGAGATCCTGGCGATGGCCGGGCAGCACGAGGCCTGGGCCCAGCGTGAGAGCCGGAAGCAGGCTTACGAGGCCCAGCACCCGGATCGCCTGTACGGCACAGGGTTCAGCATCACCACCAAGGACTACGGCACAGGGGCCGTGGCACCCTCGGCCTGCGTCGAGCTGACCAGCAAGGGGGAGATACTGCTGAAGATCAGCGGCATGGAGATGGGCACCGGGATCCAGACCTCCCAGGCCGAGATCGTCAGCCGCTACTTTGGCCAACCGGCCGACACCATAGATCTCGCCGAAATCGCGCTCTGGGAAAGCTTCAAGCTGGAGGAGACGGACAACCCCTACACCATCTCCCAGGAACGCCAGGACGAGATGCAGAAGAACCCGCGCTGGACCCTGGCCATTCCGCAGGCCTCCTCCGCCTCCATCTCTTCCTACTTCCAGAGCCATGCCACCACAGCGGCGGCCCGCCTCCTGTTTGAGCAGACGCTCTGGCCGGCGGCGACCGCTATCTGGCGCAAGCAATACTTCGTCGGTCAGGCGAACCTGGATCTGGGCCCCTCCAGCGAGGCGAGCTGGACCCCGGCTGGGCTGACGACCCGTGGCATGCCGCCACTGCCGCTCTCCCTGCTGGCGGCCCACGCCCACGCCAATGGCCTTATCACCGGCGCCATGGTGCACACCTTCAACCGCTGGGCCTGGGCCGAATGCGACTTCACCATCGAGGGTCAGAGCAAGCGCCTGCCCATCGATGCGCTGGCGCTGCGCTACGGCGAGGGTGCCAGCAGCGAGCTGCGGGCACAGGCCGATGGCAACGGCTATCACCTGCTCGAGCGCACCCAGGCTCACTACCCCAGCACCAGCCTGAACAACGCCATGGTGACCTATTACGCCCCCTGCGCCACCCTGGTCGAGATCGCAGTGGAGAAGGGTTCCGGCAAGGTGCATATCCTCTCTGCGCACAGCTGGCTGGATGCCGGCCGGGTCATAGTTCCCGAACTGGTGGAAGGCCAGATCCAGGGCGGCCTCGCCATGGGTGTCGGCCATGCCCTCTATGAATACTTGCCACCGGGACAGGAGGGGCCGGGCAACGGCACCTGGAACCTGAACCGCTATCAGGTGCCGCTCGCCCATCAACTGCCGGTCTGGAACCTGACCCACACCCTGCTGGAGCCCCTCTCCCCCACCGATGCCACCAAGGGCATAGGCGAAGTGGTGATGATCCCCGTCGTCGCCGCCCTGGTCGAAGCCATCTATCAGGCGAGTGGCACCCGCTTCTATCATCTTCCCGTCACTGCAACCGACATCCAGAAGGCCATCCAATGATCACCGTAAACATGACCATCAACGACCGTCTCATCGGCCCGATCGACGTGGATGACAACACCATGATGATCGACTTCCTGCACGAGTATGTGAATCTGACCGGTACCAAGTTCGGCTGCGGCGTCGGTGTCTGCCACGCCTGCACCATAGTCGTCGACGGGGCGGACGGCACCAGCGAGAGTGTGCGCACCTGCATCAATGGGGTGGGTCGCTTCAACGGCCAGCGTATACGCACGGTGGAAGGCCACGCCAAGCGCAACAGCCTCGGCAAGGTGATCGCCCTGAGCCCGGTACAGAAGACCTTCCTCGACCACTTCTCCTTCCAGTGCGGCTGGTGCACCTCGGGCTTCGTCAACGAGACGACTGTCCTGCTGGAGCGCCTGCGCAAACAGCCGGTATCCATGGCCGATCTCGAGTCCACCATAGAGGGAGCACTCAAGGATCACGTCTGCCGCTGCACCGGTTACAAGAAGTATTACGAGGGGGTCAAGGCCATGCTCATCTCGGAGGGGGTAGTACGCACATGATGCTATCCAGACTCACATTCGCGCTGCTGCTTGGCGCAGGCACGGTGCACGGGGCCGAGGCACAGGATCCCCTGGTGGCACAGGGGGCCTACCTCTCCAGGGTCGGTGACTGCGCCGCCTGCCACACCGCAGAGGGAGGCCAGAAATACGCAGGGGGCCTCGGCTTCGAGACACCCTTTGGCGTCGTCTACTCCACCAACATCAGCTCGGACAAGACCCAGGGCATCGGCCAGTACAGCTACGAGCAGTTTCGCGAGGTGATGCACAACGGTGACGCCCCCAGTGGACGGCTCTACCCCGCCATGCCCTACACCTCCTATCATCTGGTCACGGATGAGGACATGAAGGCGCTCTACGCCTACTTCATGCAGACCAGGCCCGCCGCCACCCCGAACCGTGACAACGGCGTCTCCTTCCCCTTCAACATACGTACCGGTCTGCTGGCCTGGAACCTGATGGCCCACGAAGACAACCCCTTCCAGCCGGATCCGGCCAAGAGCAGCAACTGGAACCGGGGACGCTATCTGGTGGATGGGCTGGGCCACTGCGGCGAGTGCCACACACCGCGGAACATGTTCATGGCGATGGATGAAGCCAACTACCTCAAGGGCAACATGATCGAGGGGGTGATGGCGCCGGAGATCACCGCCACCGAGCTCAGGCGTCAGGGCTGGACCCATGACTCCCTGACCAAGCTTCTGCGCAAGGGCTACTCGGTCAAGGGGGGCGTCTTCGCCGGCATGTATCCCGTGGTCGAGAAGAGCTTCGCCTACCTGACCGACGAGGACATGCACGCCGTCACCAGCTATCTGCTCGACAGCGACACCCCGCTGCCGGTGCCAGCACCCAAGCCGGTCCAGCTTGATAGCGCGCATCCGGGCTATGCGCTCTACAACAGCTACTGCGCCGGTTGCCACGGCCAAGAGGGTCAGGGAAAACCGAACGTGACCCCGTCCATGTACACCAACGCCACCCTGGATCAGAAGACGCCGACCAACACCCTGGCGGTGCTGCTACGCGGGATCCCGGCCCAGAGCTACAGCCAGACCGAGCGCTTCGCCCCCATGCCTAGTTACGCCAAGGAGCTGAGCGAACAGCAACTGGCGGATCTGGTGAACTTCCTGCGCCAGACCTGGGCCCACCAGCCCTCGACCCTGACGGCCGACGACATCAAGACGCTCAGGCAGGAGATCGTCGGGGCGCACGATGAGTAATGGTCAGCTGGAGGTGCTGCGCCAGAGCATTGCCTGGCTCGCCCAGGGAAAATGCATCTGGCTGTGCAGCATAGTCGACACCTACGGCTCGGCCCCCCGTCCAAAGGGAGCCCTGTTCGCCACCGACGGCGCGAGCCGCAGCGGCTCCATCTCGGGCGGCTGCATCGAGGATGCCTTCGTCGCCATGCTGGCCAAGGGGGAGCATGACTCAACCTTAAGCCTGCTGGACTATGGCGCCCATCTCGCCCCCGACGGCAGCGCGTTCGAGCTGCCGTGCGGTGGCCGCATCCGGCTGCTGGTGGAGCGCCTAGCAGGGGACGAGGCCATGGCGGATCTGGATGAGTGGCTGACCCGGCTGCAAATGGGCCTCCCCTTCGTGCGGGAGCTGCTGCTTGAGCAACGGGTTCGCCGCTATCTCGCCGGCGAACACCAGGACCAGTGCGAGCAGGAAAAGCCCGGCAGGGTGCGGCTCGCCTATGCCCAGCGCTGGCGCCTGCTGCTGCTTGGCATCAGCCAGGTGAGCGAGCAGGTGGCGCGACTCGGCCAGGCCGCCGGTTTCGAGGTGCGGCTGTGCGATACCCGTGAGCAGTACCGCCCTGACTGGCACTGGGGACCGGAGCAAGGCGGCATCGACGTGGAGTGGTGCGATCCCGAGCGCTTCGTCGAGCGCCATGCCACGGCCCAGAGCGCCGTGCTCGCGCTGGCGCACGACCCCAGGATCGACGATGCCGGCCTGATGGCGGGGCTCGAGTCCGAAGCCTTCTATCTCGGCGCCATGGGCTCAATCCGTACCAGTGCGCGCCGGCTGGAGCGGCTGCAACGGGTTTGCGAGGCGAGCGAGAGTCAGCTTGCGCGGATCCACGCGCCGATCGGGCTACCCATCGGCAGCAAGACCCCCATCGAGATCGCCATCGCTGTGCTGGCCGAGCTGATCGCCGTGCGCCAGGGCATCACCTTGAGGCGCAGCGCTCATGTGGCCTGAGCCGAACGCGCCCTTGCATGGACTCATATTGAGGAGCACCCCAGATGTCGTCTGAACGGCTTGCCCTGCTGCTGGCCGCGGGCTTCTCCCGCCGCTACGGCAGCGACAAGCGCCTCGCCGGTTCACCACCGCTGATCCTGCGTACCCTCTCGACCCTGCTCCCCTGTCATGACCGCGTGCTGGTGGTGCTGCGCCGCGACGACGAGGCACTGCGCCGCCTGCTGGCAGACTCCGGGGCCGAGCTCACCCAGGTGCCCCTCGACGGGGGCCTCGGGGACAGTCTGGCCCACGGCGTGCGGACCTTGTTGGCCCAAGGTCGTCCCATCCACAGTCTGACCATAGCCCTGGCCGACATGCCCCACCTCTCATCTGCCAGCCTGCAGACGCTCCGGGCCGCTCAGTCGGGCCGGGAGATAGTGCGCCCTCTCTACCAGGGCCAACCCGGCCACCCCGTCAGCTTCCCCGCCGACCTGCTGCCCCTGCTCACCAGCCTCAGTGGCGAGCAAGGGGCCCAGCGCATAGTGGCCCGTCACCAGGCGCGCCTGCGCTGCCTGCCACTGGGTGATCCCGGCTGCGTGCAAGATATCGACTGGCCAAACGACCCCCTCTGAGCCGCAGACCCCTCCCTTATCGGCAGTGTTTCTCGCTACCAATGGCCAATTTCAACGACACTCAAACCAAGAAATAGCCATTTTTTAGATAAAAAAATCCCCGCACTAGGCGGGGTCACAAGTGATGAAAAACAGACAAACACACACAACAAAGGCTCACACGCACAGTCAACCTTTCCCAAGTCCACGCCAGCGCATCCTGCCCGAGGCGACCTTGGGAAAGGTGGGTCTTGCGACCCACCCTGTGCTAATGCCGTATCGGCTTATCAGTTCAGCTCGGTAACGCGGCTGGTGCGCTTGCCATCGAAGCTGGTGGTACGCAGGTAGACCTTGCCCGTCACGCTCGGCTTGGCCGCGGCGTCATAGGCGGTCCAGGTCTTGCCATCCAGGCTGTACTGGATGGGCAGGCCCGGCAGGTCCACGTTCGCTTCCAGCACGCCGTTGACCAGCTTGGCACCCGGTACGGAGAGGCGGTATTCCACGCCGGCCTGATCCAGTTTCGGCAGCTGACGCTGAGCCAGGGTATTGGCGAACTGGTTCCACTCCTTGGCCAGGGTCGCCTTGTTGACGAACTTGGTGGTGCCGGAGAACTCACGACCCTTCACGTAGTCCAGCTCGAAGCCGCCCTTGTGCCAGGCACGCTCGGCCACCGAGAAGATACGCGGGTAGACCATGTACTCGTATTGGGCGTCGGTACGCACCGTCTCGCTCCACAGCTGACCGGACATGCCCTTGAACTTGACCGGGTCCTGATCACCCTTGGCGACGAAGGCATTGCCGTCACGGTCCACCGAGGTCTCGGCGTTCTGCGGCAAGTTCTCCGGTGCGAAGGCAAATACCTTGCGGGTGTCGTTGAAACGGGTCGCCCAGTAGTAGCCACGCTCGGCCGGGTGTACCTCGTTCGGGAAGTCGAAGTAGAGGTAGTCCGGGTTGGAGAGCACGACGTCATAGCCGTTGTGCGCCCACTTCATCGCCTCGTTGAAGCCACCCCAGTAGAGGGTTTCCCAGAAGTTGACCCGGGTCTTGTCGGTGGCGAAGACGCTGGCATCCTTGGCGTACTTCAGGCCATCTTCCCACGCCTGCAGGGTGGAGAAGCCGTGGCCCTTGACCATCTCGCTCACTTCCTTGGCGAAGTAGACAGGCAGCTCGGCCACGTCCTTGATCTTGCCATCCTCGATCATCTTCTGGCACATCGGGGACTTGCCAAACGGCTTGTCCTGCTTGCTCCAGTCGGTGTTGCCCTTCCAGGCCACCAGCTCTTCCTTCTTGGTGGTGGCCGGATCCTGATAGCCACCGCCCAGCATGATGTTCTTGGCCTCGTCACCACCGTAGTGCCAGGCGGTCAGCGGCTGACCGGCGGCCTGGTGCATCTGGGCCACTTCATCCATCACCTTGGCCACGAAGGTGGCGGCACCCGGCTGGCAAGGGTTGATGAAGGACATCTTGTCGTAGAACTGGACCGAGGTGATGTTGGAGGTATCCGCCGGATCGGTCAGGCGATACTGGTTCGCCTCGGTTTCCTTGCCCTCGGCCATCAGCCGCTTGTAACGTGCTTCCATGGAAACCACGGCGGCACGGGCGTGCGCCGGCATGTTGATCTCGGGGATCACGGTGACGCCACGCGCCTTGGCATAACGCACCAGATCGATGTAGTCAGCCTTGCTGTAGAAACCGCTGCCCTGGTTGTCGCTGCCCGGGCCTGAGCCCAGCTGCGGCAGGATGCACTGGGTCTCGGAGAGATCGTGGCAACGCTCGGCACCGACCTCGGTCAGCTCCGGCAGGCCCGGGATCTCGATGCGCCAGCCTTCATCGTTGGTCAGACCAAGGTGCAGCACGTTGAGCTTGGTGGCGGACATCTGGTCAACCAGCTTGCGCAGGGTTTCCGGGGTCCTGAAGTGACGGGCCACGTCGGTCTGCATGCCGCGGTATTCGAAGCGCGGGGCATCCTCGACGCTCATCTGGCTGACTTTCTTGTCCTCCATCCCGAGCAGGGAGATCAGGGATTGTGCGCCCCAGAAGGCACCCTGGATGTCGTGGCCCTGGATCACAGCGCCCTTCTGGCCGATGGTCATGTCATAACCTTCGGTCTGCTTGACCTTACTGCCGAGCTTGATGGTCACTGGGTAGCCGGTGTCGGAGAGGGTAACACCCAGCTTGGCCAGTTGTGCCTTGATGACATCAGCACGGTCGGTTGGCAGGTCCAGCGCGTTGAGCTTGATGCTGGAGAGATCCACTTGCGGGCCAGCTTTCACTACCTGCTTTTGCGGGGACGGCAGAATGCGATCATCGATCTGCTTGGCCGGCAACAGGGTGCTGGTCTGGTTGGCAGCGAAACGGGTCTCGCTGTTCATCAGGATGTTGTTGTCATCCTTGGTGCGCTTCCAGCCATCGGCCGGCATCGGCTTCTCGTAGGTGGTGGCATCATTGATGTTGTTCATGCTGGCGATTACCTTGGGCTCGGCGCCCTCGGCGGTCACGTACCAGCTCGGCATGATGTCAGTTTCAAACAGTACCCAGTACTCCACCACCAGCGGGACTTCGACCGTGGCATCCTTGGCAAAGCCCTGGAATTTCTCGGTCGGCGCCAGGCGATAGAGATCGCCGGTCAGGTGAGTGATGGTGAACTGGTCGTTGTCGATGCGCTGGATGCGGCGGATGGAGGAGACATAGATGCTCCAGTCCTTGGAAGTGACGTCGGCACCGGTATTGGTCAGGTGCAACTTGGCCACACCGCAACTCGCCCACTCGGAACCGAGCGCCTGACAGTCCAGACCGGCGCTGGCACCATCGTTGGTCACCACTTCGTACTTGACGACGAGGTTGTCGGCGATGGAGTCGACCACGGCTTGCTTGGCGGCATCGGCTGCCTGCACCTGGTTGACAAAAACGGTAGACATGGCAATGGCTAACAGAGAATGTTTCAAGTTCATAACTGCTGCTCTCGTTTGAAGTAAAGGTTGGATTTTCTTGGCTTTTTTTATATGGGGCCCCTAAGCGGGGCCCTTAGTTATGTCAACAATGGACTTAGTCTTGAGGTGAGCTCGCGCTCGATTAACGCAGGGCTTTCATCTCACCGGCGATGATTTCGGCCAAGGGGCCCAGAATCACCTGCAGGTTCTGCTCACCGAGCTTGACCACACCGGCCGCGCCCAGGGCTTTGAGCTTGCGCTCGTCGACGATGCTGCGATCTTTCAGGGTCAGACGCAGACGGGTGATGCAGGCATCGATGGTGACCAGGTTGTCTTGACCACCCAGCACTTCCAGGTACTGGCGAGCCAGCTCGGTGCGGTCGGTGGTTTGAGCCTGTACCGGTACGGCTTCGTCGTCTTCACGACCCGGGGTCTTCAGGTTGAACTTGACGATCACGGCACGGAAGATGACGTAGTACAGACCGAAGAACACCAGACCTTGTGCCAGCAGCATGTACCAATGGGTCGCCAGCGGGTTACGGCTGGAGAGCACCATATCCACCAGACCGGCGCTGAAACCGAAACCGGCGATCCAGTGCATGCTGGCGGCGATGAACACAGAGATACCGGTCAGCAGGGCGTGGATGACGTACAGTACCGGCGCCACGAACATGAAGGAGAACTCGAGCGGCTCGGTCACACCGGTGAAGAAGGCGGCAAAGGCGGCTGCGATCATGATGGATGCAACTTTCTCTTTCTGCTCTTTCTTGGCGCAGTGGTAGATGGCCAGGGCTGCGCCCGGCAGGCCGAACATCATGATGGGGAAGAAGCCAGCCTGGTACATACCAGTGGTGCCCACGACAGCTTTACCCGCGTCGATGGAAGATTGGCCACCCAGGAAGTTCGGGATGTCGTTGATGCCAGCCACGTCAAACCAGAACACTGAGTTCAGGGCGTGGTGCAGACCGACCGGGATCAGCAGACGGTTGAAGAAGGCATAGATACCGGCACCGGTGGAGCCCATGCTGACGATGGATTCACCGAAGGAGACCAGGCCACCATAGATAACCGGCCAGACGGCCATCAGGATGAAGGAGACCACGATCATGACCACGGAGGTCACAATCGGCACCAGACGACGGCCGGAGAAGAAGGCCAGCGCCTTGTGCAGCTCGACGCTGCTGAAGCGGTTATACAGCTCGGCAGCGATGACACCACAGAGGATACCGACAAACTGGTTGCTGATCTTGGCAAAGGCAGCCGGGACCTGATCCAGCGGGATACCCTTGATCTGGGCAACGGCGCCTGGGCTCAGCAAGGTGGTGACCACCAGGAAACCGACCAGACCGGCCAGTGCGGCAGAACCGTCTTTATCTTTGGACATACCATAGGCAACACCCACGGCAAACAGCACGGGCATGCTGTCGATGATGGCGGCACCCGCCTTGATCAGAAATGCAGCGACCGGACTGCCACCGCCCCAACCGTTCGGGTCAATCCAATAGCCAATCCCCATCAGGATCGCTGCGGCAGGCAATACCGCTACCGGCACCATCAGTGCACGGCCGATCTTTTGCAAATAACCGAGAATGTTCACGGTTCCTCTCCTTAGTTGATGTTTTTCTAGAAATTAAGTGCTTATCACGTTCGACGCATAAGCCATCAAGGCTTGATTGGCAGTCTATGGGTTTTATTTCGCTGCGCAAATTAATAAACCAACTTTCGTGATCGTTATCACTCAACCGAGATAAAGGTAGCGGATAGATGTGGCTTAGTTCGCAATCTTTATTTACGCTATAAAACAACTTAAATGTGTGTTTAGCCCTTGCGTCAATCGACTGCCGCAACCCGTACAGAGGTATACATAATGCGCCTGATCCCGTTGAAATCTGCCAGCCAAGTGGGTCTCTGGTCTGCCCGTTACATCGTTGACCGTATCAATGCGTTCAAGCCGACAAGCGATCGCCCCTTTGTACTGGGCCTGCCCACGGGCGGCACCCCGCTGACCACTTACAAGCGCTTGATTGAACTGCATAAAGCAGGCGAAGTGAGCTTCCAGCACGTGGTCACCTTCAACATGGACGAGTACGTGGGTCTACCGGCCGAACACCCGGAGAGCTACCACAGCTTCATGTACAACAACTTCTTCAATCACGTAGACATTCGCCCGGAAAACATCAATATCCTGAACGGCAACGCCGAGGATCTGGTGGCAGAGTGCAAGCGCTACGAGGACAAGATCAAGTCCTACGGCAAGATCAACCTGTTCATGGGCGGCGTCGGCAACGACGGCCACATCGCCTTCAACGAGCCGGCCTCTTCCCTCTCCTCCCGCACCCGGGTCAAGACCCTGACCGAAGACACCCGCATCGCCAACTCCCGCTTCTTCGGTGGCGACATGGAGCAGGTGCCCAAGCTGGCCCTGACCGTGGGCGTGGGCACCCTGATGGATGCGGAAGAGATCATGATCCTGGTCACCGGCCACGCCAAGGCGCTGGCCCTGCAGGCCGCGGTGGAAGGCTGCGTCAACCACATGTGGACCATCTCCACCCTGCAACTGCATCCGAAAGGCATGATGGTGTGCGACGAGCCCTCCACCATGGAACTGAAGGTCAAGACGGTGCGTTACTTCCAACAACTGGAAGCCGCCAACATCAACCGTCTGTAAGGAGTCGCCATGTACGCACTCACTAATTGCACCATTTACACCGGCAGCTGCGTGCTGACCGGCCACGGCGTACTGATCGAGGGCGACAAGATTGTCGCCATCGTGCCCCGGGCCGAGCTACCCGCCGAGGTGCCGCAACATGATCTGCACGGCGCCAACCTGAGCGCCGGCTTCATCGACGTGCAGCTCAACGGCTGTGGCGGCGTCATGTTCAACGGTCACATCACCACAGAGACCCTGGCCATCATGCAGGCGGCCAACCTCAAGTCCGGTACTACCAGCTTCCTGCCGACCCTGATCACCAGTCCCGATGCGGACATGAAGCAAGCGGTAGCGGTGACCCGTGACTACATGGCCGCCCACCCCAACGAGGTGCTCGGTGTCCATCTGGAAGGGCCTTACACCAATCTCAAGCGCAAGGGTATCCACCCGGCGGATCAAATCCGTCAGCCCGCCGACGAGATGATCGACTTCTTCTGCGCCAACGGCGATGCCATCGCCAAGATCACCCTGGCGCCGGAGCGCAACAAGCCGGAGCACATCCGCCGCCTGGTCGAGGCCGGGATTTTGGTCTCCGCCGGTCACACGGCCGCCAACTATGACCAGGCCATGGCCGGGTTTGACAACGGCATGCGCTTTGCGACCCACCTCTACAACGCCATGACCCCAACCGTGAACGGTCGCGAGCCCGGCGTGGTCGGCGCCATCTATGACCGCAAGGACGTGTATGCGGGCATCATAGTCGACGGCCATCACGTCCACTGGGCCAACGTACGCCTTGCCCACAAGATGCTGGGGGAGAAACTAGTGCTGGTCACCGATGCCACCGCCGCCGCGGGTGCACCGGAAGGCTTTGAGAAGTTTGATTTTTGTGGCGCAACCGTCTATTTGCGTGATGGTCAGTGCGTCGATGAGAATGGTACACTCGGCGGCTCCGCCCTCACCATGATTGAGGGGGTGGCGAATCTGGTCAAACAGGTCGGATTACCGCTCGATGAAGCACTGAGAATGGCCACCCTTTACCCCGCGCGCGCCATTGGATGGGACTCACGTCTCGGTAGTATCCAGGTCGGAAAAATTGCCAACCTCACCGTCTTTGATCAGGCCTTCACGGTCTGCGGGACTGTGGTTAACGGACACTACACACAACAGTGACACTATGACTGGCGGACAAATAGCAAACGTAGATCTTATCAAGCAGGTAAACAGTGCGGTCGTCTATCGGCTCATTGACCTGCAAGGGCCCATCTCACGGGTCAAAATTGCCGAGTTGAGTCAGCTGGCCCCGGCCAGCGTGACCAAGATCACCCGGCAACTGATCGAGCATGGGCTGATCAGGGAGACCTCGCCGCAAGCCTCTACCGGCGGGCGACGCGCCATCTCCCTGACCACCATCAAGCATCGCTTTCAGTTTGTCTCTGCCAAGCTTGGCCGCGGCTACCTGCAGCTGAGTCTCTATGATCTCGACGGCAAGGAGCTCGATCAACACATCACCCAGGTGAGCGAGATCGAGCAGCAGCCCGTGGTCGACATGCTGCTGCGGGAGATTGGCGCCTTCATCGACGCCAATACGGATCGCAGCCGCAACCTCATCAGCGTCGCGCTGACCATGCCGGGTCTGGTCAACCCGGAATCCGGCATGGTCATCTATACCCCGACCTACCAGATCCGCAACCTGGCGCTCGCCAAGCTGCTGGAGCACCACTTCAACCTGCCCTGCTACGTGGGCAACGACACCCGTTCATTGGCGCTGGCCGAACACTTCTTCGGCGAGTCCCGCGATTGCATGGATTCCATCCTGGTCAGCGTGCACCAGGGGGCGGGTTCGGGCATCATCACCAAGGGCAAGGTGTTCCTCGGTCAGAACCGCAACGTCGGCGAAATCGGCCACATCCAGGTCGAACCCCTCGGCAAGCGCTGCCACTGTGGCAACTTCGGCTGCCTCGAGACCATCGCCTCCAACGAGGCCATCGTCGACAAGGTCAAGGAGCTTATCAGCCGTGGCCACCAGAGCTCGCTGCAGGAGAAGCACATCACCATCCAGGAGGTGTGCAAGGCCGCCGTGGCGGGGGATGAACTGGCTCGCAGCGTCATCGAGAACGTGGGGGAACATCTGGGCCGGGCCATCGCCATCACGGTCAACCTGTTCAACCCGCAGAAGGTGCTGATCGCCGGCGAAATCACCGCCGCCGAGGAGATCCTGATCCCGGCCATCCGTCGCTGCGTCGAGCATCAGTCCCTGCCAAGCTTCCACCGTGGCCTGCCCATCGTCAAAGCACGCTTCCAGAACCAGCCCACCATAGGTGGCTTTGCCCTGGTCAAGCGCTCCCTGCTGGAGGGCGACCTGCTGCAGATCATCATGGAGCAGAAGTAGTTCCTCCCTTCCTTACCCAATAAAAAGGCAGCCTAAGCTGCCTTTTTGCTTTTCAGCATCACTAAACATCTACCCAGTGTTGACTGGGTGGTCAAATCATCTGTTCAGGCATTAATCGATACCCTCCCCTTTAATCCCTCGGCAATAACACCGCAGCTTGGCTGATGTCATCGGCCTTGGCCCATAAGGCTGAGTGCTGATTAGGCCAACGCCCGCTGCCAACAACCGGACCTGCGAGTCATGACAGGGAGTAGTGATCGTCGGCCCTTTCTCCAATAAAAACGGCAGCCTCTTGGCTGCCATTTTTATCCATGGATAGTCGCATTGACTCAGCCCGCGCGGCACGGCTTGAACATGTCCAGCGCACCGTCATACACCTGGGTCTGCACGTCCATGATGCCCAGCATGGAGTGGAACAGGTTGTCGTGGGAGAAGCGCTTGGCGGCCGCCTCCTGGCGCAGACAATCCTGATCCAGCTTGCGATCACTTTGCAACTGGGGGGAGAACCAGGTCAAGAGCGGCACCCGAGTCTGATCGTCCGGCGCGAACTTGTAGGGAGTACCGTGCAGGTAGAGCCCCATGGCCCCCAAGGATTCCCCGTGATCCGACAGATAGACCAGGCCTACGTTGTATTGACTCTCCAGGGTCTTGAGCTTGGCAATCAGCTGGGACAGCACCTTGTCGGTATAACGGATGGTGTTGTCATAGGTGTTGACCAGCTCCTCGTTGCTGCAGTTCTCGATGTCACTGCGCGGGCAGTCCGGCAGGAAGAAACGATCGGCAGCCGGGTAGCGACGATAGTAGGTAGGCCCATGGCTGCCCATCAGGTGGAAGGCCACCACCTTGTTGCCGCTCTTCATGTCGGTGATCTGCTTGTCCAGCCCCTGCAGCAACACCTCGTCGTAGCAGGAGTCCCCCTGGCAATAGTCGGGGAACTGCTTGGGCTCAATCTCGATGGTGGGCACGTTCTTGCATACCCCCTTGCAGCCGCCGTCGTTCTCCTTCCACAGCACGGAGACGCCGGCGTGTTGCAGCACATCCAGCAGGCCGTCACGGGATTTGGCCACCGTCTCGTCGTACTCGCGGCGCGTCAGGTTCGAGAACATGCAGGGCACCGAGACCGCAGTGGCTGTGCCACAGGAGCGCACATCCTTGAAGGAGACTATGCTGGGTTCCTTCGCTGTGAAGCTGTTGGTCTGCTGCTTGTAGCCATTAAGGGAGTAGTTTTGGCTGCGCGCCGTCTCCCCCACCACCAAAAACATCAGGGTCGGTTTGTCGCTCTTGCCCACCACCTTGGCGTCGGTACCGATCGGCTCGTAAGGGATAGGGGTGGCGAACACGATGTCGCGGGCGTAGCGATAGACGCCGCGCACATAGTTGGAGGGCACTATCTCCTTGACGATGGCGTGGTTGTTGCGCCCGACCGAGGCGTAGTCCTGATAGTAGAGGGCGGCCACGCCGACCAGGAACAGCAGGGAGACGGCGATGCCACCGAGGCGCATGGCCAGCCCCTTGTACCAGGACGTCGGGTATTCAACCTTGATCCACAACAGGCAGAGCACCGGCAGCACGGCGGTCAGCAGGAACCAGATGGCCACCGAGCCGTTGAGGTAGGAGCTCGCCTCCCCGCTGTTGGTCTCTATGATGTTCTGCACCATGCCCACGTCAAAGATGACGCCGTATTTGAGCATGGCGTAGCTGGCGATGGAGCCGGTCACGATCAGCAGGATGAAGAAGGGTTTGAGCAGATACTTGAAGGTAAACGGCAGGAAGACCGCATTGAGGGCCGCCATCAGCACGAACGGAATAGAGAGGGCGAAACCCACCTTGACGTGTTCAAGGGCGCTGAGGATGCGGTAAAAATGCAGGAAAATGGGCCAGTTGAACACCAGTGCAAACAGCAGCACCAGCAACAGGTTGACCTTCATCACTCCCAGGGTGAGACGCATAACGATACTCCGACAAGCCAGTAGATCTTGAGCCCTCAGGGGGCGTTGGGCATCCCGATCACCCGTCTCTCATCCCGAGTAGACGACCAGGTGATAGGCACAGCGGCCCGGATACGTGGGAGAGCGTAGGAAGGCAAACTTAAGCGAGAATTAAGACCCGGCAAAAAAGGAGAAATATGAGTCCGAATGACAGATTGAAGACATAAAAAAACGGCAGCCCAGGGCTGCCGTTTCTGCGGTGCGCGACGAATTAGAGCAGGGCTGCTACTTCGTCGGAGATGGATCCGTTGTGATACACCTCTTGCACGTCGTCCAGGTCTTCGAGCATGTCGATGAGACGCATCAGCTTGGGCGCGGTCTCGGCGTCCAGCTCGGCTTCGGTGGAGGGGATCATGGTCACCTCGGCGTTCTCGGGCTTGAAGCCGGCGGCTTCCAGCGCGTCGAGCACGGTGCCGAAATCGTTCGGGGTGGTGTACACCTCGATGGTGCCGTCCTCTTCGCTGACCACGTCATCGGCGCCCGCTTCCAGGGCGGCGTCCATCAGGGCGTCTTCATCGGCGCCCACGAAGGTCAGTACACCCTTCTTGCTGAACAAATAGGAGACGGAGCCGTCGGTACCCAGGTTGCCACCGCTCTTGCTGAAGGCGTGACGCACTTCGGCCACGGTACGGTTACGGTTGTCGGTCAGGCACTCCACCATGACGGCGGAGCCTGCCGGGCCGTAGCCTTCGTAGACGATGGTCTCGAGCTGTTCGCCATCGGCACCACCGGCGCCACGGGCGATGGCACGGTTGATGGTGTCGCGGGTCATGTTGCCGGTCAGGGCAGCGGCCACGGCCGCGCGCAGGCGCGGGTTGTTGGCCGGATCCGCGTCCCCGATACGGGCCGAGGTGGTGATTTCACGGATCAGCTTGGTGAAGATCTTGCCGCGCTTGGCATCTTGCGCTGCCTTGCGGTGTTTGATGTTGGCCCATTTGCTGTGACCTGCCATAAAGACTCTCCGTTATACTTATAAATCAATCAGATAGTTCGAAATAAACGGGCCGCAAGTGCGACCCGTTCAGCTTATTCTGCCCCTTGCGCCTTGGCATCAGCCTTGGCGACGGTGGCGATGGCCAGCTCGCTCAGCTGAGCCTGATTGGCGAAGCTCGGGGCATCGGTCATCAGGCAGGCAGCCGCGGTGGTTTTCGGGAAGGCGATCACGTCCCGAATGTTGTCGGTGCCGGTCAGCAGCATACTCAGGCGATCCAGACCGAAGGCCAGACCGGCATGGGGCGGGGTGCCGAACTTGAGGGCATCCAGCAGGAAGCCGAACTTCAGGCGCTGCTCGTCCGGGGTGATGCCCAGGATGTCGAACACGGTGGACTGCATCTCGCTGTTGTGGATACGCACAGAGCCGCCACCCACTTCGTAGCCGTTGATCACCATGTCGTAGGCATTGGCATAGGCGCCAACCGGGTTTGCCTTCAACTCCTCAGGGCTCATCTTGCTCGGGGCGGTGAAGGGGTGGTGCATGGCCGCCAGGCCGCCCTCGCCGTCTTCCTCGAACATGGGGAAGTCGATGACCCAGAGCGGTTTCCAGACCTTCTCCACCAGACCCAGATCGCGGCCCACCTTCAGGCGCAGGGCGCCCATGGCGTCACAGACGACCTTCTTGCTGTCGGCGCCGAAGAAGATGATGTCGCCATTGGCGGCGCCGGTTCGGGCCAGGATCTCGCGCACGATGGCGTCAGACAGGAACTTGGCGACCGGGGACTGCACGCCCTCGAGGCCGTTGGCAGCCTCGTTGACCTTCATCCAGGCCAAGCCCTTGGCGCCATAGATGCCGACAAACTTGGTGTACTCGTCGATCTGCTTGCGAGACAGTTCGGCGCCGCCCGGTACCTTCAGGGCCGCCACGCGGCCTTTCGGGTCGTTGGCTGGGCCGGCGAACACGGCGAACTCGACGGAGGTCAAGAGATCTGCCACGTCCACCAGCTCCATGGGCAGGCGCAGGTCCGGCTTGTCGGAGCCGAAGCGACGCATGGCCTCGTCGAAGGTCATCACAGGGAAGTTGCCCAGATCCACGGCCAGCACGTGTTGCCACAGCTGGCGGATCATCTCTTCCATCAGCTCGCGCACTTGCGGCGCCGTCATGAAGGAGGTTTCCACGTCGATCTGGGTGAATTCAGGCTGACGGTCGGCACGCAAGTCTTCGTCGCGGAAGCACTTGACGATCTGGTAGTAGCGATCGAAGCCGGACATCATCAGCAGCTGCTTGAACAGCTGAGGGGACTGGGGCAGCGCATAGAACTTGCCCTTGTGCACCCGGCTCGGCACCAGGTAGTCACGGGCGCCTTCCGGGGTCGCCTTGGTCAGCATGGGGGTCTCGATGTCGAGGAAGCCCTGCTCGTCCATGAAGCGGCGCACGAAGGCACTGGCCTTGGCACGGGTCTTCAGGTACTTGGCCATCTCGGGACGGCGCAGATCCAGATAGCGATACTTGAGACCGATCTCTTCGCTGTTGACCTGGTTGAAGTCGAGCGGCAGCGGCTCTGAGCGGTTGATGATGGTCAGCTCGTGGCCGAACACCTCGATGGTGCCGGTGGCCATGTCGCTGTTGCGCTGGGACTCAGGGCGGCTGCGCACCACGCCGGTCACCTGGATGCAGAATTCGCCGCGCAGTTCGGAGGCCAGGGCGAAGGCGTCCGGCTTGTCCGGATCGAAGAACACTTGCACGATCCCTTCCCGGTCACGCATATCGATAAAGATCAGACCGCCGAGATCACGACGACGATGGACCCAACCGCACAATGTAATGGTCTGCCCGGCATGGGCCTCATTGACCTGTCCGCAATAGATAGAGCGCATGGACTTCTTCCTTCGAAATTGTAGAGAGACGGTTTGGGTCGCCGGGCACGACTGACAAGCACCGTCTGTCTCGCAGCTGCCAGATTCGGATTCTTGCCCGGTGTAAAATCTGTCTCATACCATCCGGCTCCCTTGAGCCGGAGTCTTGCCGCCCGTGTCCGCTCGACGGGCATCGGCCCTCTTGGGGCGAACACTCGGAGCGAGGACATCAGCACGCGGCGTTGTTTAGCCAGTTCATGGCCGTCATCATCGCCACCATAGGCACATGAGGACAGGAGTCACAACGAATTGGCAAACAAAAGGGCTGGCATTATAGAGGAAAACCCCCATTTGGGTAAAATAGCCCGCAGCCTCCTTTGCCCTGTTTTTTCTTGTCCTGGCGCAAAAAGAGGAGCAAAACAAGCCAAATCCGCAGACAGGAGCCGTTATGAGCCTCTATTTGGGTCTGCCGCAGTGGTCACATCCAGCCTGGCCCGGTCACTTGCTGGGGGTCAATGCCAGACCCGCCGATCACCTCGCCGACTATGCCCAGGTGTTCAACACGGTGGAAGGCAACACCACCTTCTACGCCTCGCCGACCCCGGAAACGGTGCGGCGCTGGGCCGAGGCGGTGCCCGCCCATTTTCGCTTCAGCTTCAAGTTCCCGCAGACCATCAGCCACCAGAGCGACTTGGTCAGCGTAGACAAGCAGGTGACGGACTTCATTCGCCTGCTCGGCCCGCTGCACGACAAGCTGGGGCTGCTCAAGTTGCAGTTGCCCGCCCGCTTCGGCCCCGCCGGCCTGGCGCGCCTCGAAGCCTTCTTCGACAGGCTGCCCGCGGATTTTCGCTACGCGCTGGAGGTCCGTCATCCCGACTTTTTCGCCAAGGGCGAGGCGGAGCGCGCCCTCAACCGGCTGCTGATGGCCCGTGGCATCAACCGCATCATGCTCGATTCCCGCCCCCTGTTCTCGGTGCCGGCGACCACGGCCGCCATGGTCGATGCCCAGGGCAAGAAGCCGAGGCTGCCGGTGCACCTGCTCGCCACCGCTCATGCCCCCGTGGTGCGCCTCATCGGCCTGCCACAGCCGGAAGACAATCACCCCTTCCTGCCAGCCTGGTTGCCCCACTGGCAGCAGTGGCTGGCGGAGGGCAAGGATCTCTACCTCTTCATCCATACCGCCGACAACGCCCAGGCCCCGACCCTGGCACGCCAGATAAGCCTGCTGCTTGGCCAAGAAATGGCGCCTTGGCCGGGGGAAAACGATCGCGCCCGCCAGGGCGTGCTGAACTTTTAACCCTCCATGAAACCCGCCATTGGCCTGCCATAAAAAAAGCCGGATTTTTGTGGCTTGGAGAGGGTCGGCGTCAAGACAAACGCCAGTCAATCCACTACACTAGCGCCCCATATAACAGGGCCGGACACAGGTTGCTTGCAACAGTGTGCAACAATCCGTGCGGCTCACCCTGAAGGGCCAGGATGATGACCCATTGCGAACGGGACAGACCCGAAGGATGTCAAGGTCTGCCAGCCGTCCGTGAAGCGGTGACGACGCCCAATCTATGGGGGTCCAGCCAAGATTCAATTGAACAAAACAGTCGGTTTGTGCACCGGCTGTCAGGTTGCGCCAGCATGCATACCAAAGACCAGATTTTTGCCGCCCCCATCGCCCGCTTGGGGGATTTCTGCTTTGACGAACAAGTCGTCGATGTCTTCCCCGACATGATCCAACGATCCGTGCCGGGCTACAGCAACATCATCTCCGCCATCGGCATGATGGCCGCCCGTTACGCCCAGCCAGACAGCCGTCTGTACGATCTCGGCTGCTCCCTCGGTGCCGCCACCCAGGCCATGCGCCGCCACGTGACCCAGCCGGGCTGCGCCATCACGGCGGTCGATCTCTCCCACCCCATGATAGAGCGGGCCCGCGCCCACCTGTCCGGCTTCAAGTCGGAAGTGCCGGTGGAGCTCATCGAAGCGGACATCTGTGACATCGAGATCGAGAACGCCTCCGTGGTGGTGCTCAACTTCACCCTGCAGTTCGTCGAGCCCGAGAAACGCGCCGCCCTCATCCAGCGCATCCATGATGGCCTGCGTCCGGGCGGCATCCTGATCCTGAGCGAAAAGTTCCGCTTCGAGGATGCCCAGGTCAATGAGCTGCTCATCGATCTGCACCTGGATTTCAAGCGCGCCAACGGGTACAGCGAGCTGGAAATCAGCCAGAAGCGCAATGCGCTGGAGAACGTGATGCGCACCGACAGCCTGCCGGTACACCAGGCGCGTTTGGCGCAAGCCGGCTTCGTCCATCAGGATCTCTGGTTCCAGTGCTTCAACTTCGGATCCATGATTGCCATCAAAGCCAGTGACGCCCGCTAAGCCATGATCGATTTCGCTAATTTTTATCAACTGATCGCCAAGAACCGGCTGAGCCACTGGCTGCATACCCTGCCCGCCCAGCTGCACGCCTGGCAACACGACAACCTGCACGGCGATCTGCCGCGCTGGAACCGAGCCCTCAACAAGTTGCCCCACATAAACCCCGGTCACATAGATCTGCGTGATCGAGTCGAGATAGGGGATGACAACAGCCTCAGTGAAGGGGAGCGCAAGAAGACCGAGAGCCTGCTGCGCCAGTTCATGCCCTGGCGCAAGGGGCCCTTCCACGTCCACGGCATCCACATCGACACCGAGTGGCGATCCGACTGGAAGTGGCAGCGTGTTCTGCCGCACATCAGCCCACTAGCAGGTCGTTATGTGCTGGATGTGGGCTGTGGCAGTGGATATCACCTGTGGCGCATGGTCGGCGCCGGCGCGAAACTCGCGGTCGGCATCGACCCCAGCCCCTTATTCCTGTGCCAGTTCGAGGCCATCCGCCACTTCGCCGGAGGCGATCAGCGGGCTCACCTGCTGCCGCTCGGCATCCAGGAACTGCCCGAGCTGCGCGCCTTTGACACCGTCTTCTCCATGGGGGTGCTCTATCACCGCAAGTCCCCCATCGAGCATATCGAACAGCTGCGCAACCAGCTCAAGGACGATGGCGAGCTGGTGCTGGAAACCCTGGTCATCGACGGCGGCGTCAATGACGTGCTGGTGCCCACGGATCGCTACGGCAAGATGCGCAACGTCTGGTTCATCCCCTCAAGCGCGGCGCTCAAACTCTGGGTCGAGCGCTGTGGCTTCAAGGACGTGCGGATCGTGGACGAGAATATGACCAGTACCGACGAACAGCGTCGTACCGACTGGATGGTGAATGAATCCCTGAGTGACTACCTGGATCCCGACGATCCGGCACTCACGGTCGAAGGATACCCGGCACCCAAACGTGCCGTACTGATCGCCAGGAAGGCCAAAGACTAGCCGATGGCGCCTGCGGAAGTTACACTGACCCAATTCCAGGAAGCACAGTTAAATGAATGACATGAAAAGCAAATTAAAAGGAATGACCCTGCTCTCCCTGCTCAGTCTCGGCGGGTGTGTCAGTATGGAGAAAGCGCCCCCGGTCCCAACCCTGACGCTGGCCGAACTTCGCAACGAGATAAGCCTCAGCGAACAACGTCTGCAAACATCCATGGAACAGCAACAGAAGCAGTATGTGCAGCAACAGCACCTGCTGGTTCAGCTCAACACCGATGTCACCAACATGAAAGAGTCCGTGAAGAAAGTTGACAGCAAGCTGGCCACCCTGCCGCCAGAGCCGCCCAAGGCCATGCCCATTCCGACCGAGAAGTGCCCGGCCCCGAGCCAGGGTCACACCGTCGATGGCAAGCTGCTGGTGGGTGAAGCCGAGTGGATCTGGGTCGATGCCGCCAATGACGCCTTCCAGGCGCGGGTCGATACCGGTGCGACCACCTCCTCCATCAGCGCCCAGGAGATCACCATCTTCGAGCGCAACGGCAAGAACTGGGTGCGCTTCTTCCTGAGCCACCAAGAGATGGACGACAAGATCCAGATTGAAGCGCCCTTGGTGCGGCACGTGCGGGTGCGTCAGGCCTCCGCCGACGATCTCGACCGTCGCCCCGTGGTACGCCTCGCGGTGCGCATCGGCGACATGACAGAGAAAGCCGAATTTACCCTGAAAGACCGCAGCGACATGACCTTCCCGGTGCTGCTGGGCCGTGAGTTCCTCAAAGACATCGCCGTGGTCGATGTGGCCCGCGAATATATCCAACCAAAACCCAAGCTCAAGGATGTAAAATAATCCATGGTTTCCCGTAAGCCGTTCTATCTGCTGGTCGCCCTGCTGTACATTGTCGGCCTGGGAATGACGTTTTATCACCATGTCGCACTGGACGTGCCGCTCACACCTGGTGAAAAACGTCAGATCTGGTCTATCGAAGCCAAGCTGGAATTCGAGGCGACCGGCGATCCCGTCATCGCCTCCCTGGCCATCCCGGGCACCCAGCCCGGTTTCACCCTGATGAACGAGAACGCCGCGAGCCCGGGCTACGGTCTGTCATTCGTCGAGAAAGACGGGGATGCCCGCGCCGAGTGGTCCATCCGCACCGCGACCGGTCGCCAGGAGCTCTACTACCGGGTCGACATGATGGCCGATGCCCATGCCAAGCCCGCCGCCAATCCGCAGCCGCCTGCCATCGAGAAGCAGATCGAGAGTGAGCCTTACGCCACCGCGATGAAGCAGATCCTGGAACGTGCCCAGGAGCGCTCCGCCGACGGCTACACCCTGACCCGCGAGATCATCAAGGAGATCGAGAAGCAGGAGCAGAATGCCGAGCTGCTGAAGTCTCACAAGAGCCGCGCCAACCTCATCGCCGAGCTGCTCAACAACGCCGAAGTCCCGGCCCGGGTGGTGCATGCCCTGAACATGGAAGATGGCCGCCGTCGCCAGGAGCTGGTGGACTATCTGCAGGTGTTCAACAGCCCGACCGACTACAAGCTGTTCAACCCGCAAACCGGCGAGCAGGGCCAACCGGCCAACCTGCTGCTGTGGGAATACAACTCGGGTGCCCTGCTGGACGTGACCGGCGGCCATAACTCCCGCGTGACCTTCTCGATGATCGAGCAGGAGCAACCGGTGAACGTGGCGCTGGCGCAGAAGTTCGAAAAATCCGAGATGATGAACTTCTCCATCCACAGCCTGCCGCTGGAAGAGCAAGCCCTGTTCAAGGGTCTGCTGCTGATCCCCATCGGCGTGCTGATGGTGGTGTTCCTGCGGGTACTGGTGGGGATCAAGACCTCGGGCACCTTCATGCCTGTGCTGATCGCGGTCGCCTTCATCCAGACTTCCCTCATCACGGGTCTCATCGGCTTCCTGCTGATCGTCGGCACCGGCCTCATCATTCGTTCTTACCTGTCGCGGCTCAACCTGCTATTGGTCGCCCGAATATCGGCGATCATCATCATGGTGATCTCGATGATCGGCATCTTCTCGGCGCTGGCCTTCAAGCTGGGTCTGACCGACGGCATGAAGATCACCTTCTTCCCGATGATCATCCTCTCCTGGACCATAGAGCGGATGTCCATTCTGTGGGAAGAAGAGGGTCCCAAAGAGGTGGTGCGCCAGGGCGGCGGCTCCCTGCTGGTGGCGGTCATCGCCTACCTGGCCATGGATAACGAGCTGATCCGTCACCTGACCTTCAACTTCCTCGGCCTGCAGCTGGTGCTGATGGCGACCGTGCTGCTGATGGGTAACTACACCGGCTACAAGCTGAGCGAGCTCAAGCGCTTCAAGCCGCTGGTGAACGAGATGAAGTCCGGCAGTACCCCGGGTAAGGACAAGTAACAGATGTGGTTCTGGGAAAAATACACCAGTCCGTGGAGCCTGTCCCAGGCAGGCATCCTCGGCATGAACAAGCGCAACCACTCCTACATCAGCCGTTACAACCCGCGCAGCCTCTATCCCCTGGTGGATGACAAGTTGCAGACCAAGCGCATCGCGCTGGATGCGGGGGTGACGGTGCCCGAGCTCATCGGCACCATCCGCGAGCAGCACGACGTGACCCGTATCACGACGCTGGTCAAGGATTGGCCAGGCTTCTGCATCAAGCCGGCTCGCGGCTCGGGCGGCAAGGGGATCCTGGTGATCCTGCGCCAGGAAGACGGCCTCTTCTACAAGCCGAACGGCACCGCCTGCAACGGTCAGGACTTGGAGCGTCATGTCTCCAACATCCTGGCGGGCCTCTATTCCCTCGGCGGCAAGCCCGACGTGGCGCTGGTGGAAGGCCTCATCAACTTCGATGACGTGTTCGACGGCTACTCGTTCGAAGGGGTGCCCGATGCCCGGGTGATCATCTTCAAGGGCTTCCCCGTGATGGCCATGATGCGCCTCTCCACCTCGGCCTCGGACGGCAAGGCAAACCTGCACCAGGGCGCCGTGGGGGTGGGTCTGTGCATCCGCACCGGCCGTGCCTTGCGGGCGGTGCAGTTTGGCAACCCGCTGCGCCATCACCCGGATACTGGCCTCGATCTGTACGATCTCAAGGTGCCCCACTGGGATACCCTGCTGACGCTCGCAGCTTCTTGCTACGAGATGTCAGGCCTTGGCTATATCGGCACCGACATGGTGCTCGACAAGTTCCGCGGCCCTATGCTGCTGGAGCTCAACGCCCGTCCCGGTCTCGCCATCCAGATCGCCAACGGCCGTGGCCTGGTGCCGAACCTCAAGACCATAGAGAAGCTGGGTCAGGTCAAGATGAACGTGGAGCAGAGGGTCAACTTCGCCAAGGATCACTTCGGTATCTTCGACGAGTAGGGATCTCCCTCCCAACGACAAAAACGCGCCCATAGGCGCGTTTTTTTATGCCGCTAGCCATGAGAGTCTGGGGCCAAGTGCGGGGCCATAGCCGCCGCATAAGCGTTCTATAAGCACTATGCCGATCCCCATCACATCCCCTCACAGGGGCGCTTCAACGGCGCAGGAGAAGGGGATAAGCTGCCAGGGCGGCTGCGCCTCTGGGCAGCTAACCCTCATCTTTTCAGCCGCTTGCGATATGACACTCTGCCATGCGCGAGACGCGCGCCTAATCTCGGCGACAAAGTGCGCTTCCGATGGTAGATTAATGAAATCAAATAGATAGCAACTATCGGGTTCCCCTTATGCAACGTTGGCCCAGCCTGAAACAGCTGCAATATCTGGTCGCTCTGGATGAGCACAAAAACTTCAACCGCGCCGCCAAGGCCTGCCATGTCAGCCAGTCCACCCTGAGCACCGGGATCCAGACCCTGGAAGACATGATGAACCTGCAACTGGTTGAGCGGGATCACAAGAGCTTCATCATGACGCCGGTGGGCATGGAAATCGTCGCCCGGGCGCGCAACCTGCTCTCCGACGCCCGGGATCTGATGGAGCTCGGCCAGCAACAGGGCGGCGTCATGCACGGCACCGTCCGGCTCGGCTGCATCCCGACCATAGCCCCCTTCCTGCTGAGCAAGCTGCTGCAGGTATGTGGCAAGGAGTATCCGGAGCTGGAACTGCTGCTGCGGGAAGACACCACCACCAACTTGCTCAAGCAGCTGGAGCAGGGGCAGCTCGATCTGCTGATCCTGGCGCTGCCGGTAGAGATCGGCGGTTTTCACAGCAAGATGGTGGGAGTCGATCCCTTCCACATGGTGATGCCGTCCCACATGGCGGCCGGCCTGCACATGCCGTTCGATTACAAGGAGTTGCCCAACCAGAGCATCTTCCTGCTGGAGCGGGAGCACTGCCTGACCGAGCATGCGGTGAGCGCCTGCCGACTGAGGGACAAGAGCAAGATCAACCCGTTTGCCGCCACCAGCCTGCATACGCTAGTGCAGATGGTGGGCGCAGGTCTGGGCACCACCTTCCTGCCCCAGATGGCCATAGATGCGGGCATCCTCGACAACTCGGATCTGGTGGCCATTCCCCTGCCGGGGGAGAAGCCCTATCGCGAGATAGGCCTGGTGTGGCGCCCCAGCACCACCCGGGTGCAGACCTTCTACAAGCTGGCCGAGCTGCTGGCACCGCTGATCGAGCCCAAAAAGGCAGGCTAGCAGTGGGTTATTGATGCATTTTCTGCACAAAGCAGACAATTATGTTATCGCTATTCAGGTTCCAGGCAGAAACTCTGTCTATGATAAGTCGCGTGCCCTATCAAGGAGTTCCGATGTTACGCACGTTACTGCCGCCCCTGCTGGCCCTGTTGCTGACCGCCTGCTCCAGTACCCCGGAGCCAGCCCCAACGCCCCCGCGCCAGAGCGGCGTGTTTGACGGCTTCTATCAGCAGTGGCGCGGCGTGCCCTATCGCATGGGCGGCGAGGACAGAGCCGGGCTGGACTGCTCCGCCTTCACCCAGCTCGCCTACAGCCAGGTGCTCGGCTACCAGTTGCCGAGAACCACGGAATCCCAGGCGAGCCTCGGCAGGCCGGTGGATCGCTACCGCCTGCAATACGGCGATCTCGTCTTCTTCAAGACCGGCTGGCAGCAGTATCACGTGGGCGTCTATACCGGTGCCGGCGAGTTTATCCACGCCTCCACCAGCAAGGGGGTGATCCGCTCCCGCCTCGACAACGTCTACTGGAACAGCCGCTACTGGCAGGCCAGGCGCCTGACGCAATAACCCTGCTTGATAGTGAAAGCTTGATAACGAAAAGGCCCCTCGGGGCCTTTTCGTATTGGATACCCGCAGACTCAGTGCTTGCGATGCCAGCGCGGTGAGACGGCCCTCTCCCCCCAGGGGGTGACGCAGGGCAACAGGGCCCCTTCTATCACCCCATCGCAAGCAGCCAGCGCCTCGGCAATCTTCTCATGGAGCAGCCGCAGCAGGTTCTTCTCCTGCCCGGCCAGGGAGTGGCCCGCAGCGAAATACTCTCTCTGATGTTGCAGCGCCAGCTTCTGGGCAAACTCATAGGTGTTGAAACTGTCCGGCATGCGCTCGATCACATCGTCCAGCCGGGCCAACAGGCTGTGCAGTTCCCTGGTCATGTGCAGCTCTCCATAGTGTGTTGATGAAACCAAACTACCCACAATTGGATATAAATCCAATTTTACTCCCCAAAACTGTGGCCATCCGCACAGTTCGACGCCTCCAGCTACCCATAACGCATCCGCAGCCCCCCTCCTAGTTTACAAGTTCGTAACGAGACGATAAGCTCAGACCGACTAATCAGTCGGCTATTTTTAGAGCGGAGTCTTTATGGAAGCGATACAGCGACAAGTCCCCCACACCGACAAGTTTGCCCTGCCTGATCGACTGCTCCACCTCAGGCAAGCCTATCAGGAGGATCCCATGCCGAGCTTAAGCGAGCGCCGCGCCCAACTGCAGCGGCTCAAACACGCCCTGCTCGCCCACAAGCAAGGGCTGTGTGATGCCCTGGCCCAAGACTATGGCCAGCGCAGCGACTATGACTCCCTGATCGCCGACATCCTCCCTTGCGTCATGCAGATCAATTACACCCACAAGCGCCTCGGCCGCTGGATGAAACCTCAGCGTCGCCACGCCGGCCTGCTGCTGGCGCCGGCCAGGGTCGAGGTGCACTACCAGCCCCTCGGGGTAGTGGGCATCATGGTGCCCTGGAACTTCCCCGTGATGCTGAGCCTGGGCCCCCTCATCAGCGCCATCGCCGCCGGCAACCGGGCCATGATCAAGCTCTCCGAGTTCACCCCCCACACCAATGCGGCGCTGCAGACCCTGCTGGCCGAGGTATTTGACGAGCGCCAGGTGTGCGTCATCGAGGGAGATGCCGAAGTCGCGGCGGCGTTTAGCACACTGCCCTTCGATCACCTGCTGTTCACCGGCTCGACCGCCGTGGGCAAACAGGTGATGGCGGCCGCCGCGCCCCAGCTCACGCCGCTCACCCTGGAGCTCGGCGGCAAGAGCCCCTGTCTCATCGCCCCCGACATGCCCTTGGCGCTGGCGGTGGAGCGGATGATCTTCGGCAAGAGCCTCAACGCCGGCCAGATCTGCGTGGCCCCGGACTATGTGCTGCTGCCCCGTGGCCAGGAGCAGGCCTTCATCGAGGCGTACCGGCGCCACTTCAACCGCCTCTACCCCAAGGGGGTGGCGAGTCCGGACTATGGCGCCATCATCAATGAGCGCCAGTATCAGCGCCTCACCGGCTGGCTGGCGGAGGCCGAGCAGGCGGGCGCCCAGCTGCACCCCTGCGCCTCACCGGCGCGGGATGACGGCACCCGACGCCTGCTGCCCCACCTGCTGACCGAGGTGCCCGAGCACTGCCAGCTGATGCAGCAGGAGATCTTCGGCCCCCTGCTACCCCTCGTTCCCTACGATGACCTGGAGCAGGCGCTCGCCTATATAGCGGCACGCCCGCGCCCGCTTGCCCTCTATCTGATGAGCCTGGATCCGGCGCTGCAGGCACGCGTCACCCGGGAGACCCACGCCGGCGGCATGGCCATCAACGAGAGCCTGTTCCAGGTAGCTGCGGATGATGCTCCCTTCGGCGGCATCGGCCCCTCCGGCATGGGCCACTATCACGGCCACGAGGGGTTTCTCACCTTCTCCAAGGCGAAGACTGTGCTCAGTCGGGGCAAATTCAGCACCGGCTCTCTGGTCTATCCCCCCTATCGACGCTGGTATCAGCGCCTGATGATGGCCCTGTTCCTGCGCTAGGAGACGCTCATGACAGATAAACGCCGCCAGATCCTGGCCGCCGCCCTCGCCCTGTGTGCCGAGGACGGCCTGCAAGGCGCCGCCACCGCCCGCATCGCCAAGGCCGCCGGGGTGGCCAATGGCACCCTGTTTCACCACTTCCCGAGCAAGGAGGTATTGATCCAGCAGCTCTACCAGGACATCAAGCAGCGCCTTGGCAGCGCCATCAGCGAGGCGGACCCAGCCCAGCCCCTCAAGGCCCAGGCCCGCCACTACTGGGGCCAGGCCATGGTCTGGATGATTGAGCATCCTGATGAGCTCAAGTTTGTGCTGGATTTCTTCCACTCCCCCTTGCTGGCTCGCCCACTGCGCAGCCAGATCTTGAGCGACACCCTGCGCTTCCTGCCCCAGCTGCTGGCGCAAGGCCAGGCCAGCGGCGCGCTGCAGCAGGTGCCGCCCGAGCTGATGCTGGAGGTGTGTCAGAGCCAGTTCCTGGCCTGCGCCTCCCTGTTTGTCGATCGGCCCGAGCTTGGGCAAGACACTGAGTGGCAAGAGGGGGCCTTCACCCTGTTCTGGTCTGCCATCGCGGGAGGTCTCCATGAAGCTTGATGCCTTGTATTCCCAGGGCCATCGGCTCTGGAACCTCAGCCTGCTGTGGGTGCTGGGACGCACCCTGTGCCGCGCAGCCCGGGTCGATGAGGCAGTTCGCCGTGAGCTATCCCCCCTGCCAGACGGGCTCTGCATCCGGCTGGAGATAGCGGGTTACCGGCAAGGCCTGGTGCTTCACAAGCGGGAGGGGCGCTGGCGCTGTGGCGCACCCTCCCAGGTTGTGCCACATCCGCTGCGCGTGTGCTTCAAGCATCCGGCCATCGCCTTTCGGGCCCTCAGTTTTCGGCTCGGTATCAATCAGGCCTTTTGCGAGAACCGCTTGTTGGTAGAGGGGGATCTCACCGTCGCCATGCATCTGGTGCGCGCCATCGAGCAGCTGCAGGCCCTGATCCTGCCTGCCTTCATCGCCGAGTCCCTGATGCGCCACTACCCAAGCCCCACCGCCAAGCTGGCCCGGGCGGGACGCATCTATCTGGGGCTGTTGACGGGTTGAGGGCGCAAGAGCGCCACAACCGAGCCTTTTCCATTCCGATTTTTTGACTGCTCTATGACAGGGAGTAACAAGATGAGCCGATATTATGATTTCTTCTGCCCGGTCAAGCTGATGGCGGGTGAGCAGGCGCTGGAGCAGTTGGCCAGCGAGCTGATGGCACTTGGGGCATCGCGCCCCCTGCTGCTCACCGACAAGGGGGTCAGTGCCAGCGGCCTGGCAACCCTGGTGCAGGGGCTGCTGAGCGAGGGCGGCCTGCCCGTGATGGCCTGCTGGGACGAGATCCCGGCGGATTCTTCCACCGCCGTGGTGGAGCAGATAGCCGTTCGTTACCGCAAGCTCGGCTGCGACAGCCTGGTGGCACTGGGCGGCGGCTCCGTCATCGACACCGCCAAGGCGGTCAACATACTCGCCACCCTGGGGGGAGAGTCCTTGCTGGATCATGCGGGCGCCGGCAGTCTGACCCGCCCCCTGAATCCCTTGGCTGTGGTGCCCACCACGGCGGGTACCGGCTCTGAGGTGACTCTGGTCGCGGTGATCCGGGATGAACGGAGCGGGCGCAAGGTGCCCTTCACCTCTCCCTTCCTGCTGCCCCAGCTGGCGGTGCTGGATCCGCGCCTCACCCAGGGGCTGCCGCTGCCCATCACGGCCGCCACCGCCATGGATGCCATGACCCATGCCATTGAGGCCTTCATCGGCAACGGCAAGAACCCAGTGAGCGACGCCCTGGCCCTGATGGCGGTGGAGAAGATAGCCAGCGCCCTGCCCCAGGTGCTGGCACAGCCGCAAGACAAGGGATTACGGCTGCAACTGGCGGAGGGGTCGACCCTGGCGGGCATGGCGTTTTCCAACTCCATGGTGGGGCTGGTGCATGCCCTCGGCCACAGCCTGGGGGCCCGCTGTCACCTGCCCCACGGCCTGTGCATGAACCTGTTCCTGCCCACAGTGCTGGACTACAACAGGCCACAGATAGATGAAGAGCTGGCCCGGCTGCTGCTGCCACTGGTGGGGGCCGAGCGCTTCGCAGCGACCCCCACCCCCTTGCGGCCACAGGCCTGCATCGATGCCTTGAACGCCCTGCGCGATATGTTGTGGGAGGCGGTGCGGCTGCCGCGTACCCTGGCGGAAGCCGGCGTCACCGACAGATCCGTGCTCACCGACATTCGGGATCTCGCCATCAACGACGGCGCCCTGCTCTATAACCGCAAGGATGCCGACAGGGAACAGCTCATGTCGCTGCTGGAGCAGGTGTGGGAATAACATGCTGATAAAAATGACTGAAACAGCATAATATTCCACCCCATGCCAGCCTGGCGGCTGGCATGGACTCCCGGAGGATGGCGCAAGGGATCAGGGGGCGTCGCTGAACACCCCGGTGGAGAGGTAGCGATCCCCCCGATCGCAGATGATGGCGACCACGACCCCTTGGCTTAGCTCGGCGGCCACCCGCAGGGCACCGGCCACGGCGCCCCCCGAGCTGACCCCGCAGCAGACCCCCTCTTCCCGCGCCAGTCTGCGCATCATGGCCAGCGACTCCTCCAGCGTCACGTCCAGCACCCGATCGACCCGCTCCGGCTCGAAGATGGTGGGCAGATAGGCCGCGGGCCAGCGGCGGATCCCCGGGATCTGGCTCCCTTCTGCCGGTTGCAGGCCGACCACCTCGATGGCCGGATTCTGCTCCTTGAGGTAACGGGAGACCCCCATGATGGTACCCGTGGTGCCCATGGCCGAGACGAAGTGAGTGATTGCCCCCTCGCTCTGGTGCCAGATCTCGGGGCCGGTCGACAGATAATGGGCATCCGGATTGGCCGGGTTGTTGAACTGATCCAGCACCAGCCCCTCCCCCCGCGCCTGCATGGCCAGGGCGAGATCGCGCGCCCCTTCCATGCCGTCCTCCACCAGCACCAGCTCGGCGCCATAGGCCAGCATGGCGTCGCGCCGCTCCTGGCTCATGTTGCTGGGCATGATGAGCCGCATCGGGTAGCCCCTGGCGGCCGCCACCATGGCGAGCGCTATGCCGGTGTTGCCGGAGGTGGCCTCGATGAGCCGCTCCCCCGGCAATAAGCGACCACTCACCTCCGCCGCCTTGATGAGGTTCAGGGCCGGCCTGTCCTTGACCGAGCCGGCGGGGTTGTTGCCCTCCAGCTTCACCAGCAGGGTCACGCCGGGGTGGGGATTGATGCGCTGCAGCCGCAGCAGCGGGGTGTTGCCTATCAAACTGTCCAGGGTGGCAAAGGCCATGGCGGGATCCATCCTCCGTTATCTGTTCTATACCTTGGCAAGCGGGTCGCTCGCAGGCAGGTCAGTGTATGCGAGCCTCATTCACAGGCAAAGAGTCCTGCAGGCAAAGAGAGGAACAAGGTTGGCAAAGCACAACCAGCATGCTCTCATTACCCTAACCACAGTTCGAGGAGCAACCATGAGCGAGATCCTTCACCAGGCCGATCAGCAGCAGTTTATCTGCGTGGTAGACGGCAAACTCTCCCGTCTCGCCTACCGCCAACTGGATGCAAGCACGGTCGAGGCCTACAGCACCCAGGTGCCCAGCGAGCTGAGGGGGCAAGGCATCGCCCATCGGCTGGCCCGCCACCTCTACGACTGGAGCCAGGCACAGGGGCTGACCATCATCCCCACCTGCAGCTATATCGACGTCTGGCTGCGCCGCAATGCAAAGTGAGACCCGAATCCAACAGGATACGCACCTGCAATCGCGCACCGAAGCCTTGCTGCGCGCCGATCCGGTGCGCATGGCCTGTCTGCGGGCGGCGCGGGCGCTGGACTTGCCCGACTGGGCGCTCGGCGCCGGCTTCGTGCGCAACCTCATCTGGGATCACCTGCACCAGAAAACCGCCTCGACCCCGCTCAACGATCTGGATCTCATCTATCTGGACAGGAGTGATCCGGACGGATTGGCGGAGGCCGATCATGAGGCCTGCTTGACGGCCCGGTTGCCAGATCAGCGCTGGGAGGTACGCAATCAGGCCCGCATGCACCTGCGCCAACAGGTTCCCCCCTTCGTGAGCAGCCTGGAAGCCCTCAGCCACTGGGTGGAGATCCCCACCTGTATCGGGGTTCGCTTGCTAGCCGATGACACGTTCGAATGGCTGGCGCCCTATGGCTTTGGTCATAACTGGTCACTGCGAGTGAGTGCTAACCCGAGATGCCGCCAGGATAACCAGGTGTTCGTGCAGCGCATCCTGACGAAACGCTGGCAGCAGATCTGGCCCGACCTTGAGGTGGTATGGTCATAACGCCGTTGCAATGCCCCGCCATGCATGGGCAAACTACGAAAAAGCTGTTTATTACTCAATGGGTTAATTAATGCGCGACTTCTTCTCTCTCGAACGCTGGCTGCCGGGCCTCGCCGCCCTGCTGCAATATCAGCGGGCCTGGCTGGTGCCGGACCTTCGCGCAGGCCTGTCGGTGGCCGCGGTGGCCTTGCCGGTGGCGATCGCCTATTCCGAACTCGCCGGGGTCGGCGCCATCGTCGGTCTCTACTCCTGCATATTGCCCATGCTGGTCTATGCCCTGTTTGGAACCTCCCGCCAGTTGATCGTCGGCCCGGACGCCGCCACCTGCGCCGTCATCGCCGCCGTGGTGACGCCGCTCGCCGCCGGCGATGCCACCCGCCACTGGCAACTGGTGATGACCATGACCGCCATGACAGGTTTCTGGTGCCTCATCGCCAGCCGTTTCAAGCTGGGGGTGCTGGCGGACTTTCTCTCCCGCCCCATCCTGATGGGGCTGCTCAACGGGGTGGCCATCACCATCATGGTGGGTCAGCTCTCCAAGATTTTCGGCTTCACCTTCAGCGAACGCTACCTCATCGAGCGGATCCTCAACGGCACCCACTACATCACCCAGACCCATCTGCCGACCCTGGGGATGAGTCTGACCGCCCTGCTCACCCTGTTGCTGGCCAAGCGCTATAAACCGGCCTGGCCCTCCTCCATGGTGGCCATGGTGGTGACCGCGGCCCTGGTGTGGGCGTTTGATCTCGGTCGCTTCGACATCGCCACCCTGGGGGCCATCGGCTCCGGCCTGCCCACCTTCCAGATGCCGGAGTTTCCCCCCGGCCTGATGCGCGAACTCGTGCTGCCCGCCCTCAACCTCGCCATGGTGAGCTTCGTCTCCATGATGCTGACCGCTCGCAGCTTCGCCGCCAAAAACGGCTACGAGATCGATGCAGACAAAGAATTTCGGGCGCTCGGCATGGCGAACCTGGCCGCCGCCGCCTCCCAGGGCTTTGCCATCAGCGGAGCGGATTCGCGCACCGCAGTCAACGACGCCAACGGTGGCAAGAGTCAGCTGGTCTCCATCATAGCCGCCGCCGTCATCGCTTTGGTCACCTTCTACCTGACGTCCCCCCTGCAATACATTCCCACCGCCGCCCTCGGGGTGGTGCTGGTGATGGCGTCCCTGTCGCTGACCGATTTTCGCGGGCTCTGGGCCCTGCGCAACTCGGACAGAGCCGCCTTCTGGCTGGCGATAGTCACCTTTATCAGCGTGCTGGCCATGGGGGTGATCCCGGGGATCACCCTCGCGGTCTTGCTGGGGCTGTTCCAGTTCCTGCGCAACGTGATGCGCCCCACGGATCAGCTGCTCGGCATGGATGACGAGGGCGTGGTGCGTACCCTGGGAGACAACGAGCAGGCCAAGGCCATTCCCGGCATCCTGGTCTATCGCTTCAACTCGCCGCTCACCTACTTCAACGCCCCCTACTTCAAGCGGCGGGTGCTGGCCCTGCTGGTGCAGGATCCCCGTAGTCCCAAGTGTCTGGTGATCGATGCCGTCGCCTGCTTCACCCATCAGGACATCAGCGTGATGAGCATGGTGGGGGAGCTGCACAAGGAGCTCAAACGACGGGGTATCCACATGGTGATGGCCGGTCGCCACGGTCAGATGACTCACTGGTTGCAGCAGGCCGGGATCCGGGTCGGCGACGAGGGCATCGTCCTCTACCCCGACATGTATCAGGCCCTGCGCATGACCCGCGGCTACCGGGAACCCCTGTTCAAGGACGCGGAGGAGCAGGCGATAAGCCCGGAGCCCATGGGCGCATCCTGGCCAAGAGACGAGGCGCTGCCGGACTCGGCTCGGCTCACCCTGCCCTCGGAGCAGGAGGCCGGCGCAACCCCTGCCTAACATCGGGTTCGGTCATCCCGTTCCACACAGGATCGGGATGGCCGGAACATACATTGCACCCCGATGGCTCTTGGTGTTAAATGCCCGTCCAGATAGCACTGACGAGTGCCATCCTCCCTATTTGGATATGCCATGCAGACTCAATCCCACGCAGGCCCGGGCACCCTCTTCGCCCTGACCTGGCCACTGTTCATCGATCTCGCCCTGCACTTTCTGACCGGGGCCCTCAACACCTTCATGGTGGGACACGTCTCCTATCAGGGGGTGGCGGCCCTTGCAGTCGGCAACCAGGTGTTCGATCTCGCCATCACCTTGTTCAGCTTCGTCAGCATAGGCACCAGCGTGGTCATCACCCAGTATCTGGGGGCGGGGAACAAGGAACAAGCCCGGGTAGTCATCCACACCGCCATCGGCTTTAACCTGCTGGTGGGGCTGGTGGCCGCGGTCGGCGTCATGGCTGGCGCCAGCACCATGCTGGCCCTGATGAACCTGCCCGCCAACCTGATGGGGGATGCAACTCTTTACCTGCAGATCATCGGTCTGTGCCTGCTGCCTGAGGCGGCGGCGCTCTGCCTGGCCGCCACCCTGCGCGCCCACGGCCACACCCGTCAGGCCATGTATGTGACCCTGATCGTCAACCTCATCACCTTCGTCGGCAACCTGCTGCTGCTCTACGGCTGGTTCGGTCTGCCCCAGCTCGGGGTGGCCGGCGTCGCCATCAGCACGGTCGCGGGGCGCATCGTCGGCGTTGTGCTGCTGGTGTGGCTGGTGACCCGCAAGACCGGTATCAAGCTGCGGCTGCCTGAGATAGTGCGACCGAGCAAGGCCATGCTGGACAAGGTGCTGCACATAGGCCTGCCGGCGGCGGGGGAGAACCTCTCCTGGATGCTGCAGTTCATGGTGGTGACGGCCTTTGTCGGCCTGCTCGGCGACAAGGCGCTGGCGACCCAGTCCTACTTCTTCCAGATCTGCCTGTTCATATTGCTGTTCGGTCTCTCCATCGGCCTTGGCAACGAGATCATCATCGGCCATCTGGCGGGGGCGCGCCGCTTCGAGCAGGCCTACAAACAGTTGCTCAAGAGCCTCAAGCTCGGCCTTATCGTGACGACCCTGATCGCCATCGCCGCGGCGCTGAACGGGCGCACCATCATCAGCCTGTTCACCGACGATCCCGACATCATCACCCAGGTCGCCCAGCTGTTTCTCATCAGCCTCATCCTCGAACCCGGCCGCACCTTCAACCTGGTGGTGATCAACGCCCTGCGCGCCACCGGGGATGCCCGTTTCCCGCTCTACATGGCGCTCGTCTCTATGTGGGGAATTGCCGTTCCGCTCGCCTATTTCCTTGGTATCGTGCAAGGTTATGGTCTGGTCGGCATCTGGCTGGCCCTTGCCTGCGATGAGTGGGTGCGCGGTCTGGCCATGTTCTGGCGCTGGCGCAGTCGCCGCTGGCAAAACAAAATCCTTGTCGAAACATCTGTGGAATCATAAGCGGAATCATGATGAAGAAAATCGGACTCTTGTTGGCTGCTCTCCTGCTCAGCCCTCTGGCCATGGCGCAAACCGCACCGGCCGCGCCCAAGGCATCTGCCCCCAAAATCTGGTATGTGGCCCCCATCGCCATCGATGAGACCAGCGAGGCGCAAAAGGCGCTGACCAAGGAATTCATGGCCCAGATGATCAAGACCATCAAGATCAACGAGTATCAGACCGGCAAGGCGGTGGGCAAGACCAAGGATCCCAAGTGGCTGATCCGCACCAAGCTGCTGCCTGCCAGCACCGAGCCTCTGGTGGGCAAGAAGCATCCCCAGGGCCTCACCTACGGCAAGGGCATTCCGACCCAGGAGATCGTCGGCGAGCTCATCATGAACGGCACGCTCGTCGCTCATGTGGGTCAGGGCTGGCGTGAGCCCATAGTCCCGGGCACCCCGGTGGCGCAGAAGATCACCATAGCCAACTACCAGTACGCCATCGGCAACGAGGCCAAGGCGCCGGATCTGGAAGAGCTGGCGGCTCAGATTGGCTTCGAAGTGGGCAAGGTGATCGCCCGTGACGGCCAGCCCCTGCCCGAGAAGAAAAAGAAGAAAGAGTAAAACGCATCTGCTTTGCAACGAGGGGCCGCTGGGCCCCTTTTTGCTGCCTGTGGTTGTCATCTCATGGTCACAAACGTGACGTCAGTCCCGATTCAGCACACTCCCGCTTACTCATAAATCCCTTATCAGCTTGTGATTCAAGCAGTTAAAAACTCGTCTTCGCGTATCGGGATCCATTGCCCTCGAATTTGAACCGGATCACATTTATCCGCCGAGGATAGGGGTAGTTTGAAGGTCAAGGCACAATCAGACGACAACAAGGAGGCTTCATTACATGTTCCCAGAGTACAGAGATCTCATCTCGCAACTGAAGAGCAGTGATGTCCATTTCCAGAAGAAGTTTGACTTGCACAACGACCTGGATGCGGAGATTAGAAAGTTGGAAAAGCATCACGCCAGCGACTACAGCTCCGAGGTGAAGGATCTGAAAAAACAGAAACTTAGACTGAAAGAGGAGATATACGACATCCTCAAACAACATCCACATTAGACGCCTCGACGAATACCCGGATAAGCAACTTATCCCCCAGCCCGGCCAAACTGCCGGGCTTTTTATTGCTCATTCCCAGGTGCTAGCCTCCCTGCACTCCCCCTCATTGAAGGCTTGGTTGGCGCCCCCAAGACGGTTAACATCTGCGCTCTCGTGATTAACAAGGACTTTGACATGCCAAGGCTCGACAGCATTCACCTCTATCCCATCAAATCGACGGCGGGCATGCCACTCTCCCGTACTCGGGTAACCGAGGAAGGGCTACTGGGGGATCGCCGCTACATGGTGGTCAAACCGGACGGCAGCTTCATCACGGCCCGCACCCATCCCCAGTTGCAGCTGGTCGCGGCTTCGCCCGTCGAGGGTGGCTTGCTGCTCCGCTACCCGGGCCTTGCCCCCCTCACCTTGCAGGAGCAGGCATTCAGCCGCACACCCCAGGCCACCGGCGTCTGGAGCGACAGCTTCCAGGCCCTGCATACTCACGATCAGGCCGATGCCTGGTTGAGCCGCGTGGCCGGTGAGCCGGTACGCCTGCTCTGGCTTGGTGAGCGCTCCGATCGCTTTCGCGCCAAGACAGGCACCCGGGTCAGCTTCGCCGACGGCTATCCCCTGCTGCTCATCAGCCAGGCCTCCCTTGAGGATCTCAACCTGAGATCCGATGCCCTGCACCAGATGAGCCAGTTTCGCACCAACCTGGTCGCAGGTGGCACCAAGCCGTTCGAGGAGGATGGCTGGAAGCGGATCCGCATCGGTGAGGTTGAGTTCCTGGTCGCCAAGCCCTGCAGCCGCTGCATCATGACCACGGTCGAACCCGGCAGCGATCGCTTCAACGCCCTCAAGGAGCCACTCGCCACCCTGACCCGCTATCGCCGGGGCGAGGATGGGGAGGTCTATTTTGGCCAGAATCTGGTGGCCCTGAACGAGGGCTGGATCGAGGCGGGCAGTGAGATAGAGGTGCTGGAGCGCGCCCGTCCGCCGGTCTATCCCAACGGCGCGCCGAAAAAACGGGAGCTGGTCTGCGTCGCGCGCGAGCCCCTTGCCCGGGATCTGGAGACCTTCTGGTTCGAGGCTGCCGATGGCGAGCCCCTGCCGGACTACCTGCCAGGCCAGCACCTGCCCATCAGTCTGGATATCGGTCAGGGACAGGGGCGAGAGCGACTGCAACGGCGTTACACCCTGAGCTCCACGCCGGATCAGCCAGAGCGTTACAGCATCAGCGTCAAGCGCCTCGGTGACGGTCGCATCTCCCCCTGGCTGCACAGTCAGCTCAAGGTCGGTGACCGCCTTCTGGCCAGCCCCCCCGCGGGTAATTTCCACTTAGGGCTTGAGCGCAAATTGCTGCTGCTCTCAGCGGGTTCCGGCATCACCCCCATGCTCGCCATCGCCCGCACCCTGCGGCTGCGCCATGAGCTCGACGAGGTGCATTTCATGCACCTGTGTCGCAGCGAGGCCGACATTCCGGCCGCCGCCGAACTGCATGCCCTGAGCCAGGCCGGTATGCAACTCACCCTGATCCTGAGCCAGCCCGGTCCCCACTGGCAGGGGCTCAGCGGTCGCCTGAGTCAGGCGCACCTCGCCAGGATCCCGAGCCTGCTGGCGCGAGAAGTCTTCCTGTGCGGCCCCCACGGCTTTATGAGCGAGGCGGCAACCCAGCTTGTCGCCCTCGGCGTACCCGCCGAGCACATCCAGCAGGAGAGCTTCGGTGGCGCCATCCTCTCGGTGGCCCGCCCCCACAAGGCGGTGCAACTGCGCATCGGTGAGCAGAGTTTTGCCGGTAACAACCAGGGCACCGTACTGGACCAGGCCCACAAGCAAGGGGTTGAGCTGCCCTGGAGCTGCCGCGCCGGCATCTGCGGCAGTTGCAAGCAGACCCTGCTGTCGGGGGAAGTGGATCACCCGGATGCGCCGGCCATCACGGCCGCCGAGCGGGCCGAAGGCAAGATCCTCACCTGCTGCGCCGTGCCGCTCACGAATCTGGTGATCGGACCCCGATAAGGGGGGATGTGAGGGCCAAGTGCCCCAGAAAGCAAAACGGCTGCCCTTGGGCAGCCGTTTTTACTGGCGATACGCCTAACCGCGCAGGGCGGCGATGCGCTGCTCGATGGGCGGGTGGCTCATGAACAGCTCGCTCATGGAGCGCTTGCCGTTGATGCCAAAGGCCATCATGGAGCCTTCCATCTGCGGCTCGGCACCGCGGGAGAGACGCTGCAGGGCGGCGATCATCTTGTCGCGACCGGCCAGCTTGGCGGCGCCCGCATCGGCGCGGAATTCACGTTGACGGCTGAACCACATGACGATCATGGAGGCCAGCACGCCGAAGATCATCTCCAGCACGAAGACGGTGATCATGTAGGCAAAACCACCGGAGCTGCTGCTCTCTTCGCTGTTGCTCGAGCTGAAGAAATTGCTGATGACGCCGGCCACGATGCGGGCGAAGAACATCACGAAGGTGTTCACCACCCCCTGGATCAGGGTCAGAGTCACCATATCACCGTTGGCCACGTGGCTCACCTCGTGGGCCAGCACGGCTTCCGCCTCGTCGCGGCTCATGCTGTAGAGCAGGCCGGACGATACAGCCACCAGCGAGTCATCGCGGCGGGCACCGGTGGCGAAGGCGTTCATCTCGGGGGAGTCGTAGATCCCCACTTCCGGCATCTTGATCCCCGCTTCACGGGCCTGACGGGCCACTGTGCTCACCAGCCAGTGCTCGGTCTCGTTACGGGGCTGCTCGATGACCTGGACGCCATAGCTGCGCTTGGCCATCCACTTGGACATCAGCAAGGAGATAAAGGAACCCCCAAAACCGAACACGGCACAGAACACCAACAGACCGGAAATACTGGACTTGTTGATCCCCAGAACCGAGAACAGGATATTGAGTACCACCCCCAGCACCAGCATGACGGCCAGGTTGGTCACCAGGAATAGCATAATTCGCTTCATATTGACTCCTTGTGAGATATGGATGCGTGGTCCGGGCCGATTCGTTGCCGGCCTGGTACCACACCAGCCCCAGATAATAGATAAATTCGATGAATGTTTGCTGAATGTCGGGTTCAGAGCAGGGGAGAAATGTCGAGACACCCGCGCAAATCAGCCTCGAGTGGCTTGTTTACAAAGGGTATTTCACCTAAAAATGGCGCTGGCAGCAAGCCCCTCAAAGTATCCAGATTCTCCTGGTAGTGACTCATGCCCTCATCCACCCGATTCATCACCCAGCCCGCGATCGGCAGATCCTGGTTGCGAATGGCGGCGAAGGTGAGCAGGGCATGGTTGAGGCAGCCCAGCTTGGCTCCCACCACAACTATCACCGGCAGGTTCTCCTGCTTGACCCAGTCAGAGAGCAGATAGGTCCTGTCCAGTGGCAAGAACCAGCCCCCCGCCCCTTCCACCAGTATCAGCTCGGCCCCCGCCTGCTCTATGGTGCGCAGACCCTCCGACAAGCCGCTCAGGGTGATGGCCTCATCCACCTCCCGGGCGGCGATGTGGGGCGCTATCGGGGGCGCATAGGCAAACGGATTGACCAGGTCGTAGGGCAACGCCAGGCTGGCGGCGGCCTGCAGCAGCAGGGCATCCTGATTGCGCAGTCCCTCATCTGTGTGAGCACAGCCCGCCGAGATGGGTTTGTAACCGGCGCACTGGATGCCCTGGGCGGCGAACTCCCGCAGCAGGGTGCGGGCGACTAGCGTCTTGCCCACATCTGTGTCTGTGCCTGTGATGAAGAAAGATTTGACCATGATGACTCCTCAACGCGAAAAGGTGGCGGCCTGGCCGCACCTCGCGTTTCAATGATGTGGATTGGCAAGTCCCGAATGGGATATGTCTCGAGCTGACCTGGGGCGGGTTAGTTACGCGTCAGCTGACCCAGGCAGACCTGATAGCTGGCGCTCAGCATGCCATCTGGCTGGCGGAATTGCTCATAGGCTTCCCCCAGGCGAAGCAGGCGTTGACGGTTGCCCAGACCAGCCTGGCGCTCGTCGTTGACCTGGCTTGCCCCTATGCCCTTGAGATCGCGCAGCAGGCCACTGAGGGACGGATAGGCGAGAGACCAGGTCAGAGACTGCAGCTCGGGAGCACAGAAACCACCCAGGGTGAGGGCATGCTGCAATTGTGACAGGCTGAGGAAGCGATTGACATGGGAGCGCTCGTCAACTGTGCGCCAGGCCTCACGCAACTGCCACAGAGAGTCCGACAGCAGGGTCGAGAACAGCAGCCGACCGCCTGGCTTTAGCACCCGGTGGATCTCGGCGAAGGCCTGGGCCGGCCGTTCGCACCACTGCAGGGCCAGGCTGGAGAAGATCCAGTCAAGGCTCTGATCAGCGAACGGCAGCGCCTCCGCATCGCCGCACAGCAGCAGGGCGCCACTGCCCCGCCGGGCCGCCTGTTGCAGCATGCCGGGGGCGAGATCTAGCCCGTGCAGTTGCTGGCATTGGCTGGCGAGATGGGGCAGGAAAAAACCTGTGCCGCAACCCAGATCCAGACCCGCCGCGGGGGGCGTCAACGCCGGGCTCTGATGTTTATCCAGCGCCACACTGGATTCACTCATGCGCGCCAACAGCGCCAGCCCCACCTCCTGCTGGAAGCGGGCATGGGCGTCGTAGTGACGGGCGGCGGCGCCAAAGCGGCGTGCGAGCTGCACCTTGTCCACTCGCTGGAAGGTGTCATGTTGGTGTAGGTCAGACATGGCGAAGACCCTCCGCTCTCATCCCCAGTCCATCGAGCAGGCAGTCGACATCCTGCTCGCTATGGGCTGCGCTCAGGGTGATGCGCAGCCGCGCCGTGCCCGCAGGCACGGTAGGCGGGCGGATGGCGCCGACCCACAGGCCGCGCTCACGCAGCCGCTCGCTCAGGGCAAGGGCGGCGCGACTCTCCCCCACCAGCAGCGGCTGAATGGGGGTCTCGCTCGCGCCGAGTGTCCAGCCAAGCTGGCCAGCGCCCTGCCGAAAACGGGTTATCAGTTGCTGCAGATGGGCGCGGCTCTCATCGGCGGTGCGCACCAAAGTGATGCTCTGGCTGACGGCGCAGGCCTGGGCGGCGGGCATATGGGTGCTGTAGACATAGTGGCGGGCGAAGTTGACCAAGTAATCCACCAGCGCACGGCTGCCGCCGACGAAGGCGCCGGCCACCCCGAGCGCCTTGCCAAAGGTGCCCATCTGGATGTGCACGCCTGCTGGATCCACTCCTTGCGCCGCCAGGGTGCCGCGCCCCTCTGGCCCCAGCACACCGAGGCCGTGGGCATCGTCGATCATCAGCCAGTTATGGCTCTGGGCGGCGAGCCGACTGAGCTCACCCCAGGGGCCCTGATCTCCGTCCATGCTGAACACCCCCTCCGAGACGATGAGGCCACGACCCGGTTCAAGCTGCCCCTCGAGGGCTTCCATGTCGTTGTGGGCAAAACGCCGCATCTTGCAAGGCAGCTGGCTGCCCATCTCCTGCAATGAGGCGTGGTTGAGCCTGTCTTGCCACAGCAGGTGCTCCTTGCCGAGCAAGGCTTTGAGCACCGCCTGATTGGCCGAGAAGCCGCAGTTGAACAACAAGACAGCCTCCAGCCCCAGCCAATAGGCGATCTCTTCTTCGAGCTGCTGATGGGCACGGTTGTAACCTGTCACCAGGGGCGAGGCGCCGGCGCCCGCGCCATAACGATCCACCCCGGTCTTGAACGCCGCCTTGATGGCCTCATGACTGCCCAGCCCCAGGTAGTCGTTGGCGGAAAAGTTGAGGTACTCACGCCCAGCCACTCGCAGCCGGGCGCCGCCGCCCCCCTCGGTCGGGGTGCGGCGGCGCAGCAGGGTATCCTGCTCGCGAGCGACCAGCGCCTCATTCAGCGCAAAGGGGCTCGGTTTGTCAGTCAGATACACAGGTTTCATACCGGCTTTGCAGCGGATTGCACTGCCACGCGCTGACGGGTCGCGTCATAGAATAGCTCGTCACCACTGGGCTCCCGTGTCACCTGGGCCAGCAGCTCTTCTTCTTGCACCGCGTCCGGCTTCTGGGCGCGCTGGGCAGGGCGAATGCCGAGGCGCTTGAACAGCTGCATGTCGCTGTTTTCGTCCGGGTTCGGGGTGGTCAGCAGCTTGCAGCCGTAGAAGATGGAGTTGGCGCCCGCCATAAAGCACATGGCCTGCATCTGCTCGTTCATCTTCTCCCGCCCGGCGGAGAGGCGCACGTGGGAGCCCGGCATCAGGATCCGCGCCACCGCTATGGTGCGGATAAATTCGAACGGATCCAGGTTCTCCTCGTTCTCGAGCGGCGTGCCCTTCACCTTGACCAGCATGTTGATGGGCACGCTCTCCGGGTGGCGCGGCAGGTTGGCGAGCGCAATCAGCAAGCCCGCCCGATCCCGCGCCTGCTCCCCCATGCCGACGATACCACCGGAGCAGACCTTCATGCCGGCGCCGCGCACATGCTCCAGGGTATCCAGCCTGTCCTGATAGGTGCGGGTGGTGATGATGTCACCGTAGAACTCGGGGGAAGTGTCGAGGTTGTGGTTGTAGTAGTCGAGCCCGGCAGCGCCGAGGCGCGAGGCCTGATCCGCAGTCAGCATGCCCAGCGTCATGCAGGTCTCCATGCCGAGGCCGCGCACCCCCTCGATCATCTGCAGGATATAGGGCATGTCCTTTTCCTTGGGGTTGCGCCAGGCGGCCCCCATGCAGAAGCGCGACGAGCCGTTGGCCCTGGCCTCGCGGGCCCGCGTCAGCACCTTTTCCACCTCCATCAGCCGTTCGGTCTCGAGTCCGGTATGATAGCGGGCGCTCTGGGGGCAGTATTTGCAATCCTCCGGGCAGGCGCCGGTCTTGATGGAGAGCAGGGTGCTGACCTGCACCTCGTTGGGATCGAAATGGGCCCGGTGCACCGTCTGGGCCTGGAACAGCAGATCGTTGAATGGCAGGGCAAACAGGGCCTGAACCTCGTCGTGGGTCCAGTCGTGACGCAGGGCATGGGTGCCCGTCGGGAGTGCATGCATGGGTGGCTTCCAGTTGTGATGATGGGATCCGCCTTCTTGTCGGGCAGACCGCCAAACCGCCACGGTCCGACCCAGGGGTCTAGGCCAAGTGGCTGAAATTGTTGGCTAGTGTAGAGAGCAGGCGTAGACTGTCAACACCGACCAGATCAAATTAATTGACAACAGAACATAAAATGACCAACCAGGAATTCGACCTTCGCCACGTCTGGCACCCCTACACCTCCCTCACGAATCCCCTGCCCTGCTACCAGGTCGCCAGTGCCCAGGGGGTGACCCTGATCCTCAGCGATGGCCGAAAGTTGGTGGATGGCATGAGCTCCTGGTGGGCTTGCGTGCACGGCTACCAGGTGCCCGAACTCGATGCCGCCGCTACCGCCCAACTCGGCAAGATGTCCCACGTCATGTTCGGCGGCCTGACCCACGAGCCCGCCATCGAGCTGTGCCGCAAGCTGGTGGAGATCACGCCAGCTAAGCTGGATCGGGTGTTCCTGGCGGACTCCGGCTCGGTGGCGGTGGAGGTGGCGCTCAAGATGGCCCAGCAGTACTGGCACGCCAAAGGCACGCCTCGCGCCAAGTTTGTCTCCCTGCGCGGCGGCTATCACGGTGACACCTTCGGCGCCATGAGCGTCACCGACCCCGAGGGCGGCATGCACGAGCTCTATCAGGGCTTCCTGCCCGAGCAACTCTTTGTCGAGGCGCCGAGCTGCCGTTTTCATGCAGAGTGGAACGAGGAGTGCGTGGTGGAGCTCGCTACCCTGCTGGCGGACAGGCACGAAGAAATCGCCGCCATCATCCTCGAGCCCATAGTGCAGGGGGCCGGCGGCATGCGCTTCTATCACCCCCGCTACCTGCAGTGGGTGCGCGCCCTGTGCGACGAGTTCGGCGTGCTGCTCATCGCCGACGAGATTGCCACCGGCTTTGGCCGCACCGGCCAGCTGTTCGCCTGCGACTGGGCCGGCATCAGCCCGGACATCATGTGTCTGGGCAAGGCCCTCACCGGCGGCTATCTGACCCTGTCAGCCACCCTCACCACTGAGCATGTCGCCCGCACCGTGTGTGACGGCAAGGCAGGGGTCTTTATGCACGGGCCCACCTTCATGGGCAACCCGCTCGCCTGCGCCGTGGCCAACGCCTTCATCGAGCTGCTGCTGGCCTCATCCTGGCGCGATCGGGTACAAGCCATCGAGCATCAGCTGAAAACCGAGCTGGTAGCACTGACCCTGAACCCGGCAGTGGCGGATGTGCGGGTGCTCGGCGCCATCGGCGTGGTGGAGATGAAGGAGCGGGTGGACGTGGCGCGCATCCAGCGCAAGTTCGTCGAGCTGGGGGCCTGGATCCGCCCCTTCGGCAAGCTCATCTACCTCATGCCCCCCTTCGTCATCACGCCGCAAGAGCTGAAGGTATTGACCGGGGCCATAGCGCAGGCCATCACGGAGGGGGAATTCTGATCCCGGCCATTCCGACCCCGCGGCTGCGCGGGGTCTTTTGAATCTTTTTCATCAGAATGTGAGCAAGTCATCAAAACCCGGCAGGCGAGAAGGGTAGACTGCGCGGGTTTTACCCAACAGATGTACCTTTCCCATGCGCCTCTCCATTGCTGCCAAAATCAATTTCTTCCTGCTGTTCATCTTCTCCATGGTGCTGGTGTTCTCCGCGGCCTATCAGGCGGTGCGCGAGCGCGATCTCATCCTGACCCTCATCAAGGAGCAGAGCCGGGAGCAGACCGAGGCCTACTTCGATGGCCTCAACATGCTGATGCTGACCGGCAAGATGGAGGCCCGCGATACCCTGCGCAGCAAGTTCATGGATCACGCCCACGTGGAAGATGCCCGCATAGTGCGCGGCGCGGCGGTAAACAAGCAGTACGGGCCGGGACGCGAGACCGAGGCCCCCAAGGACAGGTTTGACGCCCTGGCACTGGCGGGCAAGGGCAGCCTGGAAGTAGTGCACGACGACATGCACAGTCGGCTGGTGGTGACTCGCCCGCTGCTGGCCAAGAAGGATTTTCGTGGCACCGACTGCACCAGCTGTCACCAGGTGCCGGAGAATACCGTGCTGGGGGCGGTGCGGTTCGACTACTCCCTCGACACCCTGTTTACCCGGGTCGAGCAGAACATACTTACCTCGGCGCTGAGCCTCACCACCATCTTCGGGCTGGGCCTGCTGCTGACACTCTGGGTCATCCGTACCTGGATAGTGCGCCCCCTCAACCAGCTGACCCGCTCCATCGAGGAAGCCACGGATCATCATGACTTCGGCAAGCGGCTGGAAGGGGATGAAGGGGACGAGATAGGCAGGGTCGCGCTCGCCTACAACCAGATGCTCGACAGCGTGGAACGCCAGCTTGGCAAACGCGCAGATGCCCAGGCCGAGCAGGATAAGATAAGCCAGAGCGAGTCGACCCGGCCATAAGCCGGCCGGCAAGCAGATCCACAGTCGCTCATGCCGGGCCGCCCAGGCCCGGCATGACAGCGCAAAATTCGGCGGCTCATCGCCGTATCAGCCCATCTGACCCCGCTCTGCCCCCTTTCCCTCCCATCCCCCGTCCGAGTCGCCAGATTCCGGCCGAAAACCCCACGAAGCGCCGACATTTTTGCTTGTTTATCAAACCTGCGCGGGTAAGATTAACGGCTTAGTCTGCCACCCTGGGACATTCATGCCAGGAGCAGGCCCCTAGTGTTGCAAATAGCGCGGCAAGAACAAGCTGGAGACAAAATTTCGATGACGCACGCATCCGTAGTAGATGTGCTGGCCGGTAAGTATGCGGTTGGCACCACCCAGACAGTCAAAGGGTGGATCCGGACCCGCCGTGATTCCAAGGCGGGGATCTCATTTTTGGCCATCTCCGATGGCTCCTGTTTCCATCCGGTACAGGCAGTCGTCCCCAATACCCTGGCCAATTACGAGAATGAAGTGCTGCGTCTGACCACCGCCTGCTCCGTGGAAGTGACCGGCGAGGTAGTGGCCTCCCAGGGCAGCGGCCAGGCCTTCGAGCTGCAAGCCTCCGAGGTTAAGGTGGTGGGCTGGATCGAAGACCCGGACACCTACCCCATGTCTGCCAAGCGCCACAGCATCGAATACCTGCGCGAGCAGGCTCACCTGCGCCCGCGTACCAACGTGGTTGGCGCCGTGACCCGGGTGCGCAACTGCCTGGCCCAGGCCATTCACCGCTTCTTCCATGAAGAAGGCTACCTGTGGATCGCCGCCCCCCTCATCACCGCCTCCGACACCGAAGGCGCTGGCGAGATGTTCCGCGTCTCCACCCTGGATCTGGAAAACCTGCCGCGCACCGACGCCGGCAAGGTGGACTATGACAAGGACTTCTTCGGCAAGGAGACCTTCCTGACCGTGTCCGGTCAGCTGAACGTCGAGACCTATGCCTGCGCCCTGTCCAAGGTCTACACCTTCGGCCCGACCTTCCGCGCCGAAAACTCCAACACCAGCCGCCATCTGGCCGAGTTCTGGATGGTGGAGCCGGAGATAGCCTTCGCGGATCTGGAAGACAACGCCGCCCTGGCCGAAGCCATGCTGAAATACGTCTTCAACGCCGTATTGACCGAGCGCCGCGACGATCTGGAGTTCTTCGCCCAGCACATCGACAAGGACGCCATCGGCCGTCTGGAGCGCTTCGTCGCCTCCGACTTCGCCCAGATTGACTACACAGACGCCATCGAAGTGCTGAAAAACTGCGGCAAGAAGTTCGAGTTCCCTGTCTCCTGGGGCATCGATCTCTCCTCCGAGCACGAGCGCTACCTGGCCGAGGAGCACTTCAAGTCCCCCGTGGTCGTGAAGAACTACCCGAAAGACATCAAGGCCTTCTACATGCGCCTCAACGACGACGGCAAAACCGTTGCCGCCATGGACGTGCTGGCCCCGGGTATCGGCGAAATCATCGGTGGCGCCCAGCGTGAAGAGCGTCTGGACGTGCTGGATGCGCGCATGGCCGAGATGGGTCTGAACAAGGAAGACTACTGGTGGTACCGCGACCTGCGCCGCTACGGCACTGTGCCGCACTCCGGCTTTGGTCTGGGCTTCGAGCGTCTGGTGGTCTATGTGACCGGCATGGGCAACGTGCGCGACGTCATCCCCTTCCCGCGTACTCCTCGCACCGCCGAGTTCTAAGCAGCACTCGACCGATTGCAAAAAGCCGACCTCAGGGTCGGCTTTTTTATTGCCCCATGGGCGCCAGCGCCCGCCTCTACCTCCTCATCACTCCCCCTTGCACGCCGCTTTACGTCTTTTCAGCCCCGATTTCGCCCTCAAAACCGTAGTTTTTATGCAGTTAAATCGGAAAAACATGGGTTGTTGAAGTACCTCAAATTTTTACCCCTTTTGGGTAGGCAAAATAACTATTAACCCTTTAGGGCTAAATAACAACAGACAATGTCGTCCTGGGCGCTGCGCCTGCATGGATTGAATCACACGAGGTAATGGAATGATCTTCATGGAATTTATGGTGGTACTCGGCTGTTTGCTGCTGGGTACCCGTTTCGGGGGCATGGGACTGGGTCTCATCAGCGGCATAGGTCTATTCCTGCTGACCTTCGTGTTCGGCCTCACCCCGGGTGAACCACCGGTACAGGTGATGCTGACCATACTGGCGGTCATCGGCTGCGCCGCCACCCTGCAGACCGCCGGTGGCCTCAACCTGATGATGCAGGTGGCCGAGCGCCTGCTGCGCCGCCACCCCCAGTACATCACCATACTGGCGCCCCTCACCACCTGGACCCTCACCTTCCTGTGCGGCACAGGCCATGTGGTCTACACCATGTTCCCCATCATCGCCGACATAGCGCTGCAGAAGAATATCCGCCCGGAACGCCCGATGGCAGTGGCTTCCGTTGCCTCCCAGATGGCGATCTGCGCCTCGCCGGTGTCGGTGGCCGTGGTCTCCATGGTCTCCATCCTGGCGGCCGGTCACGGTATCGGTCAGGCCTACAGCCTGCTCGACATCCTGATGATCGCCATCCCCTCCTCCCTGTCCGGGGTCATAGTAGCGGCCCTCTGGAGCCTGCGCCGCGGCAAGGATCTGGACAAGGACGAGGAGTTCCAGGCCAAGCTCAAGGATCCGCAGCAGCGTGAGTTCATCTACGGCGGCGGCGAGACCCTGCTCAACACCAAGTTCCCGAAAGAGGCCTACTGGTCGACCTGGATCTTCTTCGCCGCCATCGCCGCCGTGGTGGTGCTGGGGGCCGACGCCTCCCTGCGCCCCGTGTTCGAGATGGGTGGCAAGACAGGCCCCCTCTCCATGAACCTGGTGATCCAGATGATGATGCTGATCGCCGGCGCCGTGATCCTGATGCGCTGCAAGGTCAAGCCCGGTGACATCTCCAACGGCGCCGTGTTCAAGGCAGGCATGGTCGCCATCTTCTCGGTCTTCGGGGTCGCCTGGATGAGCGAGACCTTCTTCCAGGCCCACATGCCGCTGCTCAAAGAGACCCTGGCCCACGTGGTGCAAGCCCAACCCTGGACCTATGCCCTGGTGCTGTTCCTCATCTCCAAGCTGGTGAACAGCCAGGCCGCGGCCCTCACCGCCATCGCCCCCATGGGGCTGGCACTCGGGGTTGAGCCCAAGCTGCTGATCGCCTTCCTGCCGGCAAGCTACGGCTACTTCGTGCTGCCGACCTACCCG
>NZ_PGCP01000002.1 GCF_002812985.1 Aeromonas lusitana | reverse complement strand
ATAAGAGACAGGCCCATGCCCCACCCCTTCGTACTCATCACAGGCTGCTCCAGTGGCATCGGCCTCGCCGCCGCCAAGACCCTCGGCAGCCAGGGTTTCACCGTCATCGCCTCCGCCCGCAAGCGGGAGGATGTGGAGCAACTGACGCGGCTGGGGTTATTGGCGGTACGGCTGGATCTCGCGGATGAGGCCAGCATAGAGCAGGGGGCCGCCGAGGCGCTGGCCCTGGCCGGAGGTCGCTTGTATGGCCTGTTCAACAACGGCGCCTACGGCCAGCCCGGCGCACTGGAAGACTTGCCCACAGCCGCACTGCGCGAGCAGTTCAACGCCAACCTGTTTGGCTGGCATCACCTCATTCGCCAAGTGCTGCCGACCATGCTGGCGGCGGGGGAAGGGCGCATAGTGCAAAACAGCTCAGTGCTCGGCCTGGTGGCCATGAAGTTTCGCGGCGCTTACAACGCCAGCAAGTTCGCACTGGAAGGGTACACGGACACACTGCGCCTCGAGCTGAGCGGTACCGGGGTACACATCAGCCTGATTGAACCCGGCCCCATCGATACCCGTTTTCGGGCCAATGCCCGCGCCGCCTTCCTGCGCCACATAGATCCCGCGGCGAGCCGCCATCAGGCCGCCTATCAGCAGACCCTGAGCCGGCTGGAACGTGAGGGGGGCGCCCGCGGCTTCACGCTGCCAAGCGAATCTTGCATCCCACCACTGCTGCATGCGCTCAACAGCAAGCGTCCGAAACACCGCTACCCCGTCACCTTTCCGACCAGGCTGTTTACCGTGCTGCGCCGCCTGCTGCCGAGCCGCTGGCTGGACAAGCTGCTGATAAAATCCGCCTGAAAGGGCGTCATGGCCAGTCACAGCCATGACGCCAGGTTCACTCGGTAGTGCTCACCGTGGCTCTAGCACTGACTTTTGACAACGCTGGACAGGGCCTGTACCACCGGAGCACCCCTCTCCCTGCCTCTTGCTCAGTAGTGCTGCCCGTCGCTATAGTACTGGCTCTTGACGATGGGCAGTACTTGCACCACCACATAGGTTTCCTCCCCCAGCACCGCCTTCAGATGGCGGGTAATGAGGGCCGCGGCGGCATCTTGCATCTCCTGGGGGCGCTCGAACCAGACCAGCTCGACGAAGGGGGAGCCGGTCTCGCGCTGACCCGCTCGCACCCGGATGCCGTCTATGACCTCCATGGTGACAAACTCCGGCTTGCCACCGGTCAGGGCGCAGAGATCTGCCAGCAAGGGCGTGCTTATCTGCTGCAGGGTGTCGACAGAAACTGCCCGAAAGCGAAGGTGGGGCATGGGAAACCTCTTGGCTGTGACAAATGAGGACTTATCATAGGGCTTATTGTTATGAAGAGAAGCCATCCCCTAAATATAAGGAGTCCCATGAGATTTCATCGACCGCTGTTCTCCTTCCTGCTGTGCCTGCTGCTGCCGCTGCAGGCCTTCGCCGATCCGGCCTTCTATCGCATCAACAAGGGCAATGAACAACACTGGCTGCTGGGCTCCATCCATGCGGGCAAGGCCTCGCTCTACCCCCTGCCGGATCCCGTGGAGCGAGCTTGGCAACAGAGCCATGCCCTGGTGATGGAGGTCGACATGACGAACCTCACCCAGGAGCAGTGGCAGGAGATGGGGGCCATCACCCGCTTGGTGGATGGCAAGACACTCAAGGATCATGTGCCACCGGATCTCTATCGGCGCACCCTGATCGCCGCCGGCCAATATGGTCTGAACGAGGCAATTCTGGCGCCGCTGCGGCCCTGGTTTGCGGCCATCACCCTGACCCAGGCGGCGCTGGAGCGCACCGGCTACAGCGGTGAGTACGGGGTGGATCAGCACTTCGCGAAGCGGGCGAGCGAGGGGGGCAAGCCCATCGTCGGACTGGAGACCCTGCTCGAGCAGCTCGGCTACCTCGCCAGCGTCGGTGACAACCAGACCCTGATGCTGTCCAGCACACTGGATGAACTGCCGGAACTTAAGAGCGGCTTTGACAAGGTGATGACGGCCTGGCAGAACGGCGATCAGGCGACCCTCATTAGCCTGCTGCGAGAGGAGATGGCACCACCCAAGCTGCAGAGCTGGCTGGAGCAGACCCTGCTGGCGGAGCGCAACCACAACTGGGTGGCGAAGTGGCCCAGCCTGCCCAACGAGAGCTTTATCGTGGTAGGCGCCCTGCATCTTTACGGTGACCAGGGCCTGCTCGCCCTGCTGGAGCAGCAAGGCTGGCGCATCACTGCACTCACCGAGCCAAGCCCGCAAGCCGTGAGATAACGGTCTTCTCCCCGCCATCCGGCCTCGCCCCATCCTGCGAGTGCGAGGCCGCTCACAGAACGGACTGACGATTAAATAACCACGACGGGACTTGATCGGGATCATCTCATCCCTCCCAAAGAGGTATTTATCATGCCTGTCATCGACGGATGACAGGAGTGAACGAGATGGAATTTTGGATGAACCTGATGTTTGGCAACAGCGTGGGGCTGATGTCCATGCTGGTGATTATCGGCACCTTCCTGCTGATCAGCGCCTACGGGGTCTACTTCGTCTACAAGGTGATGCACGCCAAACCACCCACCGAGGAGCAATAGGCCTCAGGCACCCATATCCAGCGAGGTCTGGGCTCCCCATACGAGGTGATGCACACAAGGCCACACCCACCGAGGAACAATAAGCCATAGGCGCTCCCTCGGGCGCCCTCCCCGCCACTGCCAGCGTCACCTCCCCGAGACCCGCCATTCTAAGCGCGGCCAGGGCTCGCTATAATGCTCTCCCATTCTCATGCGGGGAGCCTGCCGTGCCTCACGACGACGAACTCTCACTGTTTATGCAAGAGGTGGCCGACGTGCGGCCACTCAAGCGCGATCATATCGCCCCCCAGGCGGGCACCCTGACCCCAACCGAGGCGCAGCTCGCGCGCCGCCAGGCCGCCAGTGCCGGTCCGCAGCCCCAGGACATGCTCAGCATGGAGGCCATCCCCTTGCTCGATCCTCACGACATCGTCGGCTTCAAGCGCGACGGTGTGCAGGAGGGGGTCTACAAGAAGCTGCGGCTCGGCAAATACGAGCTGCAGGCGAGCCTGGATCTGCATCAGAAGACCTTGCGCGAGGCGCGGGTGGCCCTGGCGCAATTCATTTCGGATTGCGAGCAAAGAGACATCCGCTGCCTGCTGATCCTGCATGGCAAGGGGGAGCGCAGCACCCCGCGTGCCACCCTCAAGAGCCATGTCAGCGCCTGGCTGCCACAGTTGCCGGCTGTCATGGCCATGCACAGCGCCGAGCGCCGTCACGGCGGCAGCGGCGCCCTCTACGTGTTGCTGCGAAAGAGCGACCGCCAGAAGGCGGAGAACCGCGAACGTCACCAGAAGCGGCTCGGATGACAACCCCAGAGTGGCAAGGCACCCAACGCCGGTGCTAGCATCATAGCGCCCCGATCATGCCAGGTACGGGGTGCATACTCTCAGGGACGATAACAAGGACAATCCCATGTCATATCAAAAGCTTGAACAACATCAGCAACAGCTGCACCGACTCTCCCACCTCAGCGCCATCTGTGGCTGGGATCAGGCCACCATGATGCCGGAGGGGGGCAACGAGGCGCGCGCCGAGGCCATGGCCGAACTCGACTTGCTCATTCACGAAAAGCGCACCGCCCCCGAGCTCGGCGACTGGATTGCCGCAGCCGAGGGTGAGAGCCTGGATGTCACCCAGCGCGCGAACCTCGGCGAGATCAAGCGCCACTGGCAGGATGCGAGCCTGCTGCCGGGGGAGCTGGTGGAGGCCCTGTCCCTCGCCGGCAGCAAGTGCGAGCACGCCTGGCGCCGCCAGCGCAAGGAGAACGACTGGGCCGGTTTTGCACCGAACCTGAAAGAGGTGGTGAAGCTATCGCGGGAGGTCGCGAGTCTGCGTGCCGATGCGCTGAAGGTGCGCCCCTACGACGCCATGCTGGCGCTGTACGAACCCGGCATGACGAGCGCACGGCTGGACGAGATCTTCGGCGATCTGACGAGCTGGCTGCCCGGCCTTATCCAGACCGTGAGCGAGCAGCAAAAACGCGACACCCTGCTGATCCCGCAGGGCCCCTTCCCCATCGAAACCCAGCAGGCACTCGGTCAGGAGGTGATGGGGCTGCTCGGCTTTGATTTCGCCCACGGTCGGCTCGATGTGAGCAGCCACCCGTTCTGCGGCGGCGTGCCGACGGACGTGCGCATCACCACGCGCTACAACGAGGACGAATTCGTCTCCAGCCTGATGGGGATAGTGCACGAGACGGGCCACGCCCGCTACGAGCAGGGGCTGCCACGCACCTTGCCGGGCCAGCCGGTGGCCGAGGCGCGTTCCATGGGCATTCACGAGAGCCAGAGCCTGTTTTGCGAGATGCAGCTCGGCCACTCCCCGGCCTTCCTGTCGCTGATAGCGCCGCGTATCCGCGCCCACTTCGGCACTCAGCCCGCGCTGGATCCGGAAAACCTCGCAAAGCTGTACAACCGCGTCGAGCCAGGTCTTATCCGGGTCGATGCGGACGAGGTGACCTACCCGGCCCACGTGATCCTGCGCTACGAGCTGGAGCGCGATCTGATTGAAGGGCGCATCGAGGTGGCGGACATCCCCGAGCTGTGGGATATGAAGATGCAGCAGTGGCTCGGTCTGTCGACGAAGGGCAACTACCAGAACGGCTGCATGCAGGATATCCACTGGACGGACGGCTCGTTTGGCTACTTCCCGAGCTACACGCTCGGCGCCATGTACGCGGCTCAGCTGCGCTTCGCGCTGGAGCGCGAGCTCGGCGACATGGGTCAGCTGATCACCGCGGGGCGGTTGCCGGAGATCTTCACCTGGCTCGGCCGCCACATCTGGTCACAGGGCTGTAAGCACGACACGGATACGCTCATTCGCAACGCGACCGGTGAGGCGCTGAACCCGCAGTGGCTGCGCAAACACCTTGAGCAGCGTTATCTGAAGTAGCATCTGAAATAACCCTTGCCCAGATGCAACAACGGCGCCCTCACCGAGGGCGTCGTTTTTTATCCCTCTTTCCCGCAAGATCCCGCCTCCGATTATTTTTCCTATCCCTGTCCGTTTTTGGCTAGTCAGCCCCCGCCTCCCCGCTTAGTCTCAGGGCATGAACAGCATCTTCGGAGTCGTCACCATGCATATCGAGCAACCCGTATCCCAGGATGAGATCATCCCAGGCCTCACCCGCGAGCAGTGCCACGCCGCCCGCCTCGCCCGGGATGCGCGCTTCGACGGCCGCTTCTTCACCGGCGTGCTGTCCACCGGCATCTACTGCCGCCCCATCTGCCCGGCGCGAGCCCCCTACGAGAGCAATGTGCAGTACTTTCGTTTCGCCGCCGCCGCCGAGCAGCACGGGCTACGCCCCTGCCTGCGCTGCCGGCCGGAACTCGCGCCGACGCAGGGCGGAGATATGCCCGCCCTCGTCGCCCAGGTGCTGACCCGCATCGAGCGCGGCGAACTCGCGGACAGCACGCTCGGCGCGCTCGCAACCGAGGCCGGCATCGCGGAGCGCACGCTCAGGCGCCAGTTCGAGCAGCACCTCGGCGCATCGCCAAAACAGGTGGAGCAGACGCGCCGCCTGCTGCTCGCGAAACGGCTGCTGACGGAGACCCAGCTGCCCATCACTGACATCGCGTTCGCGGCGGGCTTTGCGAGCATCCGCCGCTTCAACGATGCGTGGAGCCACGCCTATGGCCTGGCCCCGAGCACGCTGCGCAAGCAGGAATGCAAGCAAGAAGGATCGTTACATCCGCAAGAGGGTAGTGCGAACGCGACAACTCAGGCGAGCCTGACACTGCAGCTCACCTACCGTCCGCCGTTCGATGTGCAGGCCATGCTGGCATTCTACCGGCTGCGCGCCATCCCCGGGCTGGAGCGGGTCGATGAGCATGGCTACGAGCGGCGCCACAGGGTCGGCGAGCAGGAGGGGTGGATCCGCATCGAACCGGCTCCCGGCAATCAGCTGCGGCTGACCCTGCGCGACCTCCCCCCGGGGGTGCTGCCTGACATCCTGTATCGGGTGCGGCGCATGTGGGATCTCGATGCGGACATGGCGCGCATCGGTGCCCGGCTCGGTCAGGATCCGCTGCTCGCGCGGATACAGGAACGCTGGCCCGGGGTGCGGCTGCCGGGGGGCTGGGATGAGTACGAGGTGATGCTGCGCGCCATCGTCGGCCAGCAGGTGTCGGTCAAGGGCGCCATTACCATCATGGGACGCCTGGTGGCGCGCACCCTGGCGCAGTTCGGGGTTAGCGCGCTGCCGACCCCGGCACAACTGTGCGAGCTAGATCTCGATGGCATCGGCATGCCAGGCAGCCGGATCAGAACGCTGCAGGGGCTCGCCGGGGTGCTCGCGAGCGGTGCCCTCTCCCTCGCCACGGCGAGCGATGAGCAATTCTTGGCACTGCCGGGCATAGGCCCCTGGACGATCGCCTACTGGCGGCTGCGCACCGGCCAGGATCCGGATGCCTTCCCCGCCTCCGATCTGGTGCTGCAAAAGGCGCTCGGCGGCGGTGTGAAGCTGCCGGTCAGGGAGGTGGAAACCTTGAGCACCGCCTGGCAACCCTGGCGCGCCTATGCCGCGAGCTGGCTATGGCATGCCATGAGCGAACAACCCGAGCTGCTGACTCAAGCCGGAACATCACAGCAAACCGAGGAGACAACATCATGATCCGTTATGACTTTCTGGATACCGCCTGCGGTGCTCTGCTGGTGGCCATCGACGAGACCGGCCTGCGCCACGTGGACTTCGTGGATGGCCTGCGCGCCCTGCCTATTCAGCCTGAGTGGCGGCAAGACAAGGAGGCTCTGGCCCCCTATCTGGCCGAGTTTCGGGCCTACTTCGCAGGTGAATTGCAACGCTTCACCCTGCCGCTCGCCGCCCAGGGCACAGCGTTTCAGCGCGCCGTGTGGCAGGCGCTGTGCGACATCCCCTATGGCGAGACCCGCAGCTATCGCGACATAGCGCTCGCCATCGGCAAGCCGACTGCCATGCGGGCGGTGGGGGCCGCCAATGGCCGCAATCCCTTGTCGATCATCGTTCCCTGCCACCGGGTGATAGGCCGGGATGGCAGCCTGACCGGCTACGCGGGGGGCCTGCCCATCAAGCAGGCGCTGCTGGCACTCGAAGGCATCCAGCGCTAAGCAAGAGCCCCGAGCCGGGCTCTCCATCAGGGCCGCGGGTCTGAGATTCATCACGCGACCCTGGCGAAACAGGCCGCACTGATCGGCTGTTGATCTTCTCCCGATACGTGCGGCGGCAGGTGTTGATGCGGGCCCGGCACCACGCCTTGATACGGGCTCGGCCCTATGCTTGAAGGGGTGAGGTCGGGATGGCCTCGCCCGTATCGAACAGCTTGTTCAACTCGCAAAGGAGAGAGCAGATGAAATTCATACGTGCAGTCGTCCTCTCGCTGTCGGCGCTGCTGATGATAGGCGTCCCCGCCTGGGCCAATGCCGGCGCCCAGGTGATGACCCAGGCCGATCTCAAGTGGAAGGAGATGGGCAACGGCATAGCCGCCGCCCCGGTTTCCGGTGACATGACCAGCGGGCCGAGCCGCTTCTTCCTGAAATACCCGGCTGGGCTGGTGACCCCCAGTCACCACCACGACGCGGATCATTATGTGACCCTGGTGTCGGGTGCCATTACCCTGACGGTAGGGGGCAAGGCGCACCGCCTCGGCCCCGGTGACTACTTCGCCCTGACCGACAAGGTGCCCCATGTCGCCAAGGTAGAGGGCACCGAGCCTGCGGTGTTCTTCATCCAGGCGGATGGCCCCTGGAATGTGGTGATGGAGAAATAGGCGTGTAAGCTGCGGCGGGCGCCCTCGGGCCCGCCGGACTCAGCGCCCTGTGATCCCCCGTCCTCACTCCCTCCGGCAGCGTCTGATGGCGCCAGCCTCAGCGCCGGGTTGCCAGCCAGCCATGAAACCCCAGCGCCTGAAAGTAGCGCTGCCCCGCGCTGAACCCGGCCTCTTGCAACAGCTCCTGCAGTTGCCCCTCATCGAGGGGAATAAAGTCATCGGCGAGGCGCTGCACCATGCGATCGCTGGCCACCACCGGCAGGCCTCCTAGCCGCGCCTGTTGCCCCATGACGGTGCGCTCCACCGGATCCGCTGCCGTCATCAGGTCCGCCAACAGCAGCGGGGAGCCCGCCTCGAGCTGGCGGGAGATATGGGTAAGCAGTGCTGATTTGGTGGTTTCATCCAAAAAATGCAGCACCAGCAGACAGAGTGCAGCATCGCAATGCAGCGAGGCAGTGGGTAACTCCCCCAGAAGCCAGCTAATCCTGTCTCCCATCCCGGCCTCGTCGGCCCGCTGACGCGCCTGGGCCAACATGTCCGCCGAGATATCCTGGGCGACAAACCGCCACCCGGGGCAGAGCCTGCCGAGCAGCAGCAACTCGCTGCCCGTGCCCACCCCCACCAGCAGCACCCGAGCCTCATCCCCGAGCCGCGTCATCAGCTGGGCGGCGCTCAATTGATGCAGCAGCTCATAACCCGGCACCAGCAAGGGAATGCGCTGGTCATAGGCCAGCACCCCCTCTCCTTCAAATCGCTCCGTCATCTCGCACTCCTTGGTTGAGCCCTTGTGATAAGGGCTCTAGCCGGGAGAAGGTAAAGCCCTATCTGGGTGACCACTGCCATGCCTGCGTCCAGGCCAGTGGCACTTGGGCACGGCCATCGTGCGGCAAGGGGAGCGGTTAGCGGCTTCGCTCCCGCAGCGCCGGGTTGAACACCCGCTGGATGGAAGGGGGGTTGGCGATGAGTTTCCCGGCGGGACGGTGGGGGCGCCTCACCAGCTCGCCGCCGCAATTCGGGCAGATCTGGTGCAGGTAACGCTCGTTGCAATCGCTGCAGAAGGTGCACTCGAAGGAGCAAATCAATGCCTCGTCGCTGCCAGGGGGCAGGTCCTTGTCGCAACACTCGCAGTTGGGTCTGAGTTCCAGCATGGGCAACCTCTCGATCAAATGGGAAAAGGGTTCAGTCGACGATAAAGAGGCGGGCGCCCAGCTCGGTGAAGGATCGATGGGGCTCGGCGTTGTCCGCCACCTGATAGCTCATCCCGGCGCTCAGGGTGAAGACGCGGCCATCCTGCAGCTCGGTGTGCAGCTCCCCCTCGAGGCACAGCAGGACATGGCCCTTGCTGCACCAGTGATCCGCCAAGTAGCCGGGGGAATACTCCACCATCCGCACCCGCATGGGGCCAAAGTGCTGGGTGTGCCAGCGGGCAAGGCCGCGCTCCCCTTTGTGTTCGGTCGGCGGGATCTCGGCCCAGTTCGTGGTGCAAAACGGCAAATTATTGATTTCCATGGCAAGGTCCATTGTCTAGAAAATAATCGAAAAAATAGCCGAGAGAATAAAGGCGCCATCCCGGCGCTCAAATAAGGGTGGTCAGTCGATGGGATGCCTGCTTAAAAAAGCCTCCACCAGGGCCAGCACCTCGGCCTCCCGTTCACGATGGGGTACATGGCCACAAGCTGGCAGCAGCGCCATCTGCGTAACCCCGCTAACCCCGCCAGCGATGGCACGGGGAAATGCAGCCGAACCGAATTCGTCCTCCTCGCCGTGGAGGACGAGCACGGGGCAATGGACATCGGCAAGTCGGGGCACGAGGGACCAGTGACGAAACGCCGGGCTGAGCCAGATCTCGGTCCAGGCATCCAGCACCCAACGGGCCCGCTCGCCATGCCACCTCCCAAGGCGTGCAAACTGCGCCGACTCCTCGAAGCCTTGCTTGGCTACCCGGATCCCGGCGAGGGTGCGCTCCTCTACGAAGGCCTGCGCCGACTCGCTGACAAGCGCGAGACAACCACTGCCTGGCAGGGAGGCCGCAACCAGCGCCATGGCGCCCCCCACACTGTGGCCGAACAGCAGATACCGAGACAGACCGAGGGTCTGGACAAGGGAGGGCAGATAAAGACGGGCTTCGTCGTCGATAAAGCTCCCCTTGGCGGGATCATGCTGCTGCGAGGATTGACCAAAACCGAGGCGATCATAGGCGATGACGGGGCGCTGGAGACAGGTCGCCAGGGTGGCGGGAAAGTCCCGCCACTGGGCCACGGAACCGAGGGGGTCGTGCAGCAGGATCAGGGGCGCCTTGTCGGCACGGGCGGGGCGCCATTGGCGCACAAAGAGGCGTCCACCTGGGACGCTGACAAAGCAGTCCGCGACGCTCAGCGCCGCGCTTTCTTCGACTTCCATATCGAATGTCCTGACTCGAGATAGGGTGAGAAGAGCGAGCCCGTCGCCAGCGCGTCCTGCGCCAGCAACTCGCCCTCATCGGCAGCCCCCAACATGCCCTCTCCCGCCGCCGGGCGCAAGCCTAGCGTTTCAGGCTGCCCATCACCTGCATCTCGCAGCGTTTGCAGTCAAAGCGCAGGCGGAAACTGTCCTTGCCCATCTTGAGTTCCAGCGGCTCGGGTTTGAGGCCGGGCACCTCCTTGGGGCAGAGGTTCTGGCTGTAGCGGATGCAGTGCCTGGTGATCATCAGCACCACCCCCCCCTCCTCCTGGTTCGCCTCATAAGCGGGGGCGATACGCTCCACCCCGTGCTCGCGGAAGAACTGCTCGGCAGCCTTATTCAGCACGTTGCCAAGGTAGGAGAGTCGATGCTGGGGATAGGTGACGTCCCGCAACGGGATGCGCCGCTCCGGGCGCTTGTAGCCCGCGAGGCGGGCCGCCTCCAGCGCCGCTATGCCGTCCCTGCGCAGGCCGTTGAGCATGGAGGCGGCAAGGAACAGGGGGTTGGTGAACACCAACTCCACCTTGCGGGCAACAAACAGGGTGTTGCCGAGCTTTGCGAGCTGATCCCGCGCCTGCTGCAGCGCTCGCTCGGGATTGTCGGCAGGTTGTTTGTCGCAGACCAGCATCACGCTGGCCTCTATGCCCTGCTCGTCGACGAGTTCGAGCCGCAACCCGGCCTCGCATTCGGACAAGCGCATATCGATCCGGATGCGGCGATCCGCGCTCGGTTTTTCCAGCAGCTTGCTGAAGGCGCTGTCGTGGTTGCGGTAGATCTCGGTGCCCACCTTGAGCCCGGGCATGGACTCGGAGAGGAGCAACTGCTTACTCCCTGCCTTGGTCTCGACCCTGTTGAGGCGCATCCCTACCAATTCGCCCCCTGGCTTGAAGAAGCCCAGACCATCGCCGTTGTTCAGGATGAGCCCTTGGTTGTCGAGCGGGCGCCCGTCTATCTCTACCCCCTCCTTGCTGACGCGAGTGACCCGGCCCAGGGGTTCCCCTAAGTATTTCGGGCTGCGGGGGGAGTCGATATCCGGCTGGCGGCCGTGCAGGAAGTAATCGGTGGAACCCCGGTTGAAACTCTTCTTCGGATCCGGCGTGAAGCCATAGGAGCAGCGCCCGGCGGAGCTCGCCACCAGATCCGGGCGCTTGTCCAAAATGGCATCCAGCTTCTGGCGATACCAGGCGGTGACGTTTTTGACGTAATCCAGCCCCTTGAGCCGCCCCTCAATCTTGAAGGAGCGAATGCCCGCCTCGATCAGCGCCTCCAGGTTCGCACTCTGATCCATGTCTTTGAGGGAGAGCAGGTGACTGTCTGCCACCAGCACCTCGCCATCCGGCTTTTGCAGGGTGCAGGGCAGCCGACACAGCTGGGCGCACTCCCCCCGGTTCGCGCTGCGGCCGGTGCGGGCATGGCTGATGTTGCACTGACCGCTGTAGGAGACGCACAGAGCCCCGTGGATAAAGAACTCCAGCTGCACCGACGTCTGCGCACTGATGGCGCGGATCTGCTCGAGGGACAGCTCACGGGCCAGCACCACCTGGGAGAAGCCCACGTCCTGCAAAAATTTCACCTTCTCCGGGGTGCGATTGTCGGTCTGGGTGCTGGCGTGCAGGGCGATGGGAGGGAGGTCCAGCGCCAGCAGCCCCATGTCCTGCACGATCAGGGCATCGGCCCCCGCCTCATAAATTTGGTGAGTGAGACGCCTGGCCTGCTCCAGCTCGTGGTCGTGCAGCAGGGTGTTGAAGGCGACGAACACCTGGGCGCCGAAGCGGTGGGCGTGGCGCGCCAGCGTCTCTATGTCTTCAAGGGAATTGCCAGCGGCGCTGCGAGCGCCGAAGGCGGGGCCCCCCATGTAGACGGCATCGGCGCCGTGGTTGATGGCCTCGATGCCGTAGGCGAGATTCTTGGCCGGGGCCAGCAGCTCCAGGCGATTCTGTTCAAGGCGGCGAGTCTGGGTCTGATCGTGCATGGCGTCCGGTTCGAAAGGCAGCAAATGGCCGCCACTCTAGCGAGACTCTCCGTTCCCTGCCTTGATCCCGCTTAAGATCACCGCAAGATACAGGATTGGATCAGCTGAACTCCCGAAGCAGGCAGTGCTGCTCTCGCCCGGTCGAGGCAAGCCTCTATGGCCCGCCCCTCATCCCCAGCCCTTCTCCCGCGAGGGGAGAAGGGAGCAGATCGATTTCGGTGGCTACTAGGTGCTAGACGTTCCCTCAGATCACCACCTTGAGCGCCAGGCCGATCAACATCAGACCGCAGACTTTAGCGATGACGAAGGGTTTCGCCTTGCGTCAGGACCGCGATGGCTCGGCCGTGGGAACACCTCAGATCACCACTTTCAGGGCCAGCCCCAGCAGCACCAGGCCGCTGACCTTGTCGATGACGAAGGATTTCGCCTTGAGCCAGGTGAGCACGGGGCCGCGGGACAGCACCAGGGCCACCAGCACGTACCAGACGGCATCGATGCCGCCGGCAGTGAGCATCATGATGCTCCCCTCGCGCCAACCGGTATCGGCATGCACGAACTGGCTGAACAGGGCGATAAAGAAGATGGCGAGTTGGGGGTTCAGGAAGGCCACCATAAAGCCCTCGAAGGCGCCCTGCCGACCGCGCAGGCCGTGGCTTTCCTCTTCCACCGCGCCGCTGGCAGGCTTGGCGAGCAGCGCCTTGATCCCGAGCCAGGCGAGGAAGGCGGCGCCGACGTAGCGAATGATGTCAAACAGCAGTGGGGTCTGGGTGATCAGCACAGAGAGGCCGAGCGCCGTGATCAGGGCATAGATGCCGACCCCGAGCCCGTGGCCAAGGGCGGTCGCCACCCCGTGTCCCTGCCCGCCCTGCACCGTATTGCGAATGATCAGCGCCAGACTGGGCCCCGGGCTGATGGCCCCCATGAAACAGACCGCCGCCAGCGCCAACCAACTCGTGAATTCCATAACCGCCCCTATCTCGAATGAAGATGAATACCGACCCTCAGGGTAAGGGGCACGACATCATGCAAGAAGTGAAAGTTATGAATAGATCTCATAGTCGATGGCTATGCAGTAGCACAAATGATCACTGAAATTCATTTTCAAGATAGAAAACACCAGCATCACCCTGTGGGACCTTTCCCCAGGGTCTTGCGGCTCTCGCCGACGGTGCGCTGCAGGTGATCCCGCAGGAAGGGATAGGCCAGCTCCCGAAACCAGCGGTGGGCCGGGTCCTGATGGTGGCGCTGGTGCCACAGCAGATGATACTGCTGGGCGCGGGTGGCGAAGGGCAGATCGCAGAAGCTCAGCTCATGCTCCCGGGCGAGCTGCCAGGCGATGTGGGCCGGGGTGGTCATCAGGCAGTCGGTGCGCAGCAGCACCTCCACCGCCGCCTGGAAGAAAGGCACCCGGGCAAACCAGCGCCGGGACAGACCTTGCGGCGCCAGCACCCGCTCCACCGGGCTGTCCTTGTCGCCGCCGCCACTCACCTGCAGGTGGGGCCAGGCGAGGTAGTCATCCAGGGTCGGCGCCGTGCCAAAGAGCGGATGGTGGCGTCCCATCAGGATCACCAGTCGGTCCTCCCCCTGATGCAGGCCCCGGATCTGATCCGGCACCAGATCCGTGATGGTGGAGACCAGATCCAGCTCGGATTGCCACAGCTGCGGCAGCTGGCGCTTGTCCCACAGACTGTATTCGAGGGCGGCCTGGGGGGCGGCCTTGGCGAGCGTCGCGCAGATATCCGGCAGGATGTGCTGGGCCACGTAGTCAGAGGAGGCGAGTCGAAATACCCGCTCGCAGCGCTCGGGGTCAAACTCGGGGGCGGCGTAGAGCCGGTCCAAGGCACCCAAGGAATCCGCAAGCTGGGCCGCCAGGCGCTCCGCCCTCGGCGTCAGCAACCAGCGCTGGCCTTCGCGCACCAGCAACTCGTCACCGAACTCGCTGCGCAGCTGGGTCAGCTGCTTGCTGATGGAGGGTTGGCTCAGGTGCAACAGCTCCGCCGCCCGGCTGATGTTGCGGGTCTCCAGCAACACCTTGAGGGTTGGCAACAGGTTGAGATTCGCTTTGTGCACTACCATCACCTCGGTGACGCTGGGGGAAAGAGAGCCTATCTTAGGGCAAGCAAGGCCGAGAATTTAAGCAAAATCACCGGCTTGCTCGCCTCGCCATGCGTCTATCGCCCCTTGTCTGCCAGCGGCCTCCACAGACCGCCAGATGACACTGGTTGACCAGTACGGCATAATTGCGCAATTTTCCGCCCACGGGCGACTCATAACAAGAAGCGACCACAAGATGAAATACGCCAATATCACCGGCTGGGGCAAATGCCTGCCCCCCTCCGTGCTGACCAATGATGACCTCAGCACCATCATGGAGACCTCGGATGAATGGATCTATCCGCGTACCGGCATCAAGGCGCGCCGAGTCTCCCATGTCAGCACCACGACTCTCGCCACCCTGGCCGGTCGCCGTGCCCTCGCCTGTGCCGGTCTCGATGCCAGCGATCTCGACGGCATCATACTCGCCACCGCCACCCCGGGTACCCTGGTGCCGAACTGTGCCTCGGCTGTGCAGCAGGCTCTCGGCGCCCACAAGGCGGCCGTGTTCGATCTCAACGCCGCCTGTACCGGCTTCGTCTACGCCCTCTCGGTCGCCACCTCCCTGGTGCAGACCGGCATGATGAGCAAGGTGCTGGTGATAGGCGCAGAGCGCCTGACCCAGCTGCTGGATTGGGCCAAGCGCGACACCGCCGTGCTGTTCGGTGACGGCGCCGGCGCCGTGGTGATCGAGGCGAGCGGGCTGGAATCCGGCCTCATTGCCAACAAGCTCGGCTGCGACAGCGAGGCTCGCGAGATCCTGCACGTGCCGAATTTCGGTACCGATCGGGTGCGTTTTGCAGACATCGACGGCCTGTTCACCTTCAACTTCGAGGGGCAGGAGATCTTCAAGCGCGCCGTGCGCGGCATGGGCGAGGCCACCGGCGCCGTGCTGGCCCAGGCGGGCATAGCGCCTGAACAGGTCGATCTCATCGTGCCACACCAGGCCAACGTGCGCATCATAGAGACTCTGGCCAAGCGCATGCACGCCGACATGGACAAGGTGATGGTCAACATAGAGCAGTACGGCAACACCTCCGCCGCCACCGTGCCCATCGCCCTGTGCGAAGCGCTGGAGCAGGGTCGGGTCAAGCCAAACAGCTATCTGCTGAGCGCCGCCTTCGGCGCCGGCCTGACCTGGGGCGCTGCCCTCATCAAGTGGGGCGACCGGGTCACCCCGCTTGGCCATTGTGATGAGGAGTTGCCAGCCTGCGAGCAGAGCGCCCTGGAGCTCATCGCCCATGCGGTCCAAGGCTGCCAGCAGGCCCGCACGGCCGAGGCCTGAGCCAAGGTAACACCATGGCAGTGCCCGGCACCGCCATGAGAAAGAGGAGCCCGACAAGGCTCCTCTTTTTTATTCCTCTCTCTGTCTTTCCCCATATTGTCGCGGCCATTTCGGCACTGGCGCCCCCTTCCCTCTGCACTCAATCAAGCTGGGGTACGGCTGCCTCCTGAACCGTTGGGCCGGCATAAAAGTCATTGAAAAGCGTGAATTTTGAGCGAGAGATATCAAAAAATGAGCAAACGATACTTTTTTCTCGTCAGATTGCAGCTGAGGGGTTCACAACAGGGCCGGATCTGATAGTATGCGGCCTCGCACTTGGGGAGGGGTTCCCGAGCGGCCAAAGGGATCAGACTGTAAATCTGACGGCTCTGCCTTCGAAGGTTCGAATCCTTCTCCCTCCACCATTCAAGTGCGAAAAAATCAGGAAAATACCCCGTGGAGGGGTTCCCGAGCGGCCAAAGGGATCAGACTGTAAATCTGACGGCTCTGCCTTCGAAGGTTCGAATCCTTCTCCCTCCACCATCTTCCTGAGTAGCAGGCCAAAAATAGCAATGCCCCGTGGAGGGGTTCCCGAGCGGCCAAAGGGATCAGACTGTAAATCTGACGGCTCTGCCTTCGAAGGTTCGAATCCTTCTCCCTCCACCATTCTTCAGAAAACCCGGCCTAGCGCCGGGTTTTCGCTTTTCTGCTCCCCAAAACATCAATGGATCTCATATGGCACTGTCAGATCTGACAATTGCCATATACGATTATTTTCTAAACAGTGGACTCTTCATGGCAAGGAGCCGCCTCATATGTTTGCAATCTGGGATGAAACGGGACAGGAGCACGGATTGACCCTGATCCAGCTGCAGCAGCGCCTCTGTACCTACCAGGGAGAGGTGATGGTGCGTTATCTCAATCGCCTCGGCCTGCCGGCGACCCTATTCCTGACGGTGCAACAAGGCCATGTCTATCAACGCTTCAAGGCCGGCAACCCACCGCTGGACTGGGGCTGGCTGGGGCAGGCCATTCATATAGTGCATGCCCCCGATACTCACATTCATCCGATGAATAATGGACTGGGCCAGGCGGCAAGCTAAGCCGCCCTTCCCTTATCCGCGTCTTTATTACTCGCCGTCTCCCTCCTGCCGGGCGAGGTACGCCAGCCCCGCCTGCCAACCCATCTGATAGCCCTGCTCCAGCCTGTCCTTGTCCGTGGTCATGCGCCCGACCCGAAAGCCTGCAGGCGGTACTATGACCCGGATGCGGCAATCCGTCGGCGGCTCCTGAATAAAGTCGATGGCATCGTTGTAGCTGTGATGACGAGCCAGGCTCGCCTCGGCCAGGGCCGGGGTGCGCCGCAGCAGATAGCGATGCAGGGCGGGCAAGCTGGGCGCCTGCTTGCGATAGCCGAGCGGGCGGGAGAGCACGACCGTGATGTCTCGGGCTCCCTGCTCGTAGGCGTGACGCACCGGGATGGAGTCCGCTACCCCGCCGTCCGTCATGGCCTCCCCCCCAATGCGCACGAAGTCCCGATAGGCGAGCGGCACCGAGCAGGAGGCCTTGATCTGCTGCTCCAGCGCCTCTGCACTCCCCCTGAGATAAGCTGCCCGCCCGTCCGATACCCGGGTAGTGACCACGGTCAGCGGCACCGGGTTGGCGGCAAAGTGCGCGAGATCCAGCCTGATCTCGCGAATGGTGATCTCCCACAGCCAGTCGAGATCGAGCCAGTGACCGCCGCGCACAAACTTGCCGAAGTTGATGAACTCGGCGCGACAGGAATAATCCGTGATGACCCTGTGGTTGCGCCCCTGCTGACCCGCCAGATAGGCCGCCAGATTGACCGCCCCCGCCGACACCCCGATGCAGTGATCGAACGCGGCGCCCCCCTTCGCCAGGAAGGCGTCCAGCACTCCGGCGGCAAAGATACCGCGCATGGCGCCCCCCTCGACCACCAGGGCCGTTTGCTGCCGACTCATCTCGCCTCCCTCTCTCATCTGCTCCGTGAACTCACTCGCATCAAACGTCCTCACCTCGATAACTCTGTCAATGCGCTCGCATTCTGACTCATACAGAGCCCAACCCTGAATGGCTCTGTGAATGAGCACACACTTTGGCTCATTCAGAGCCCAGTCTCCACTCTGGATCCCTATAATGGCCGCGCCTCACTTGACCCTACAGAGGCATAACATCTTGATGCTACGGAATATTACAATGAAAAACATCAACAAAACCCTGCTCGCCGCTGCCATTTCTCTGGGAATGCTGGCAGGCTGTAACAGCCAAAACGACTCAGAGACCCCGGACACCATGGTTCGCTTCGCCACCTTCAACCTCTCCTTCGATCGCACCGCGGCCGGCATGCTGAGCGCCGAGCTGGCGCTGGACCGCGCCGCCCAGGATGCCCTGCTGGCACGCTATCAGGCTGGCGATGGCAGCCTCAGCCAGGCCGAGATCACCCGCGCGAAAGACGTGCAGCAGATCCGCAATATCGCCGAAATCATCCAGCGTACCCGGCCGGACGTCTTCCTGCTCAACGAGTTCGACAACGACGGCAAGGGGGAGAGCAGCGCCGATCTGCAGGCGTTCAGCAGCAACTACCTGGCTCACCCCCAGCATGCCGAGGTGCAGGCCATCAGCTACCCGGTGATGCAGAACTTTGCCACCAACACCGGCCTGATGAGCGGCCAGGATCTCAACCTGGACGGCAAGGTCAGTAGCGGGCCGGACGACGCCTGGGGCTTTGGCAACTATCACGGCCAGTACGCCTTCGCCGTGATGTCGAAATATCCCATCGACACCAAACAGATCCGCACCTTCCAGCACTTCAAGTGGAAAGACATGCCGGGCGAAACCAACCCCGTCATCGACGACTGCAACAACCCCAAGGCACCTATCCCAGCCGGCCGCCAGTGCGGCCAGCCCTGGTATGACGCAGCCGCCTGGGATCAGTACCCCCTCTCCTCCAAGAACCACGCGGACGTGCCGGTGCGGGTCAAGACCACCAAGGGAGAGCAGGTGATCCACTTCCTCATCTCCCATCCGACCCCGCCCATCTTCGGCAACGCGGCGCGCCACAACGTCAAGCACAACCGGGCCGAGGTCGCCTTCTGGCAGGACTATGTGGAAGCCGCGAGCTACATGGTGGATGACGCGGGCAAGGCGGGGGGCTTGGCCGAGGGTGCCCGCTTCGTCATCGCCGGGGATCTCAACGCCGATCCCCAACTCGGCGACGGCGATCTGAGTGCCATCCAGGATCTGCACAACCATGTGCTGGTCAATCAGGCGGTCACCAACGGCACCCTGATCCCGGTGAGCCAGGGGGGCCCGGAGTGCCTCGCCAGCCAATCCAAGCTGTGCACCCGCAACAACAACCGAACCACGCCGGAGCGCATCACCAGCAGCAGCGGCCTGCAGCTCGATCACCTGATCCCCTCCGCCAACCTGAACGCTGTGGCCTCAGGGGTGTTCTGGCCCGCCAGCTTCGAGCCCGGCTACCACCTGGTGTATGACGCCAAACTCGGCATCGCCAAGGGGGTGAGCTCGGATCACCGCCTGGTGTGGGTGGATTTCGAACTGGATAACTGATGTTCGCAAGAGCTCAATAAAAAGCGGGGCCATGATGGCCCCGCTTTTTTACAGCTGGCGCTACACCAGTTTGTCGACCCGGGCCGGCAGCCCCTGCCGGGCCGAAGAGCCGATGGCCCAGTCCACCAGGGGGTAGCGGCCATGGCGGCTGGGATCCAGCACCGCCAGATCGTTGAGGTTGACCCCGGCCCCGCGCAAGGGGCTGGCCGCCACCTCCTTGCCATCGACCCAGTGCGCCCTTGCCCCCAGCTCCTTGTGACCGAAGCCGTGCTCGATGGCGATGGCGTCCTTCTGCACCCCGGCCACACACTCGGCCACCCCGATCACGCTGCCATCCGGGGTGCTGACCCGCACCCTGTCTCCGCTTTCAATCCCTAAGCGCGCCGCCGTCTGCTCGTTGAGCCGCACCCGGTTGCTGGGGTTCACCTGGCGCAGGCGATCCGAGCCGATACTCATGGAGCTCATGGTGTGGGACTTGTAGCTGGTGAGCAGCAGGGGCCACTGGGTCGGCTTGAACGCCTCATTAAGCGGCGTGCCATCCGCCAGCTGGGGACGGAAGAAGCGCGGGGTGCCACTCAAGAATTGGCCGCTCTGGCTGTGGCGACGGCTACCCACCTCGGGGTTCCACAGCATCAAGGGCTTGGGCCAGCGCTTGCTCGGCTGACCCGACTCATCGCGCCCCTTGGCGACCGGCTCGAAGCGCCCGCCCCGAGCGAAGAGGTAGGCGGCGCGACCCGCCTCCTCCGCACTCAGGGTGGCATTCAGCACTGGCAGGATCCGCTCCACCCCGGACCAGGCGAGATCTTCTGGGCCTATGGCTGGCACCGGCTGACCCAGGTAGGCGACGTTGGCCGCGCCGTAGAGGGAGAAGTCCGCCGCCCGGTTCAGGCCGTGCAGCTTGCCATCCACCCCCTTGACCGATCCCTCCCCAAAGCCCGGCAGTGAGAGACGCTTGGCCACGGCGATCAAGAAGGACTCCATGCAGACGGGATCTCCCTCGGCTGTCTTGGCGACGCGTGGCTCCACCACGGGCCAGCGGCCGGTGGAGACCTTGGTCATGACCCCGTGCCAGGCGGTGGCCCAGCCCCAGGACTCGTAGGTGAGGGTGTCCGGCACTATGTAGTCCGACAGCGCCGAAGATTCATTGATGAAGCTGTCGATGCTGATAAAAAGCGGCAGCACCTTGGGGTCCTTGAGCTGCGGTCCTATGGCCTTGGCGAGCCCGGCCTGACCATAGAGAGGGTTGCCCATGTGGTTGATCCAGGCCTTGAGCCGATAGGGATAGCCGTTCACCGCCGCGGTCAGGTGCTCGCCGAGCAAGGGACCCGAGATGGGGAACCAGGGCTCATGCGCCGGATAGGGGTTTTGCCCCGCCTCCCGCTTGCGCCTATATTCGGAAGTTTTTTCGTAGGGAAACTTGGAGCGCGAAAGAAAGACACCGGCGGGTTTGACCATGCCCGGGAAGCTCGTCAGATCGTAACGGGGCCCGGCACCGAAGGGGTCGAACTTGCCGCCGCTCGCCACCGCGCCGCCTCGGGCGTTGAGGTTCCCTATCATGGCGTTGAGCATCATGATGGCCCAGGCCGAATAGAAGCCGTTGGCGCTCATGGTGCCGCCGTGAGAAACCACAGCCGCCCGGGTGCCGTGGCTGGTGAACTCCCGCGCCAGCTCGACGATGTCGCTCACCGGCACGGCGCACTCGGCGCTGTATTGCTCGAGGCTATATTCCCGGCACGATTCGGCCAGCAGCTGGAAGCTGCTCTTGACCGCCAGCTCACCGCTTGACGCCAGTATGCGGCGATCCACCCAGAGGCTGGCCCGCTCGCACCGGCCGGCGGGCAGCAGGGCATCGCTCCCCGCATCGGCCACCAGCACCGCATCTCCCTCCCCATAAGCCTCGCCCTTAAAGGGCAGCCCGAGATCGCTTGAACGCAGCATCTGACCGAAGCGCGGGTGGGATTCGTCGCAGAGCACCAGGTGGCTGGCGTTGCTGAAGCCGCGATAACCGGCCCGCTCGGCCGCCTCGGCATTGGGCGCCCCTAGGAAGGGCTCTGCGTAGCGGTCGTTGTCGATGATCCAGCGCAGCATGGCCAGGGCCAGGGCGGAATCCGTGGCGGGCCTGATGGGCAACCAGCGATTGGCGGGGGCGGAGGGCATGTTCACCGTGTTGGGCAGGCTGGGGGCCACCACCACGTAGGAGAAGGGCTTGCCCTCCCGCACCCGGTTCGCCGCCAGCTGGCGGGACTGGCGCTTGAAGGGGTTGCCGGACTGCTGGGGTGAGGTGCCCATAAACAGCAGAAAATCGCTCTCGTCCCAGTCCGGCTTGAGGTGCGCATTCTTCTCCAGATCGTCGAGCAGGGCGCCGGCTCCCACCCGGAACGACAGGCCACAGTAGGCGCCGTGGTTCGCGAAGTTGCGGGTGCCAAAGCTGTTGAAGGTGAAGCGCTTGATGAAGTGATCCCGCCCCTCGTCCGAGGCATTGCTCACCAGCAGCTGGTTCGCCCTGGGGCCGTATTCCGGGTTGGCGGGATCCAGCGGCTCCGTGAGGTTGCGGATGGCCCTGAGCCCCTCTATCTGGCCCTCGCCGAACAGATCGCCCCCCTCCACCACCTCTTGTACCAACTGCTCAAACGGAATGCTCTGCCAACGGCCGCTGCCACGGGGCCCTACCCGTTTGAGGCAGCGGGTGACCCGATGCGGGCTGTCGAGCTGTTCCAGCATGGCGTTGCCCCGGGCGCAGGCGGTGGAGCGGCCCTCCAGCCCCTCCTCCTGATAACCGCTGGTGCCGAGCAGCGCCTGCTTGATCGGGGTCTTGAAGTCGATGTGATGGCGGGCGGAGAGCGGGTGATAGGGGTTGCCGAGGATCCGCACTATCTTGTCGCTCTCGTTGTCGATGCGGGCCCGCACCCCACACAGGGTCCAGCAGCCCAGGCACATAGTATTGGCGAGGCGCTGGGCCGGGTTGGGGTGCAGCTCCCCCTGCGCATCGACCCGAAACTCCACCGGGAGCGAGTTGCCGTGGATGGGATCCCGGGTCGGCTTGCCGGCGCTGCCGGTGACCACCCCATTCGCCACCTGCTGGAGGGTGTCGCTGTATCCGGCAACGAAGAGCCCTGTGCCCCCGGCGATGGCGGCGCCCTTGAGAAACTTGCGTTTGCTGTGATCCATCTAGCGTGCCTCGTCAGTGTTGGAATGGGGATAAGGGGTGAGCACCAGCTCGGAGAGCGCCACCAGCAAGGCCAGCAGCAGGCCTAAGGTGCCGAGGATGCCGAGCACCCCCTCTGGGCCCCAGGCAATCTGGTAGAGGTAGACGCCGGCCCCGTATTTGGGGGCGAGCTGCCCCTGGATCAGCACCAGCCAGCGCAGCCCCCACACCAGGTGCAACATGAGCAGCGCCAGCCCCCACAGTCGCCAGGGCTGCAGGCGGCTGGTTATTTTCCCCATCAGCATCAGGGCGCCGAGCAGACAGAGGGTCAGCAGCAGCCAGCGGGCCGCCAGTCGCCAGCTGGGATCGAGCCGATAGAGCGCGCTCGCCTCCGCCGCCGAGGCGCCGCCAAACAGGGCCCAGCCAAGCAGGGAGAGGGCGAGCAGGGCCAGGTTCCAGCGGCTCTGGCGCAACAGGGTCGCCTCGGTCTGCCCACGCCAGCCCGCCAGCAATCGGTTGAGCAGCATCAGGGCGCCCTGGGCTCCCAGCAGAGCGCTGATGATCAGTAGCCAGGGCAGCCAGGGGGTATGCCAGAGCGGGCGAGCCTCGACCGCCATGGTCTCGAAGCCGGTATAAAGCGCAATGCTGAGCCCGCTTAAAACAGCCAGCAGGGAGAGCGGCTTGAGCCAGCAATCGCCTGACCAGGTGCCGAGACAGAGCAGCCGGGCGAGACGGGCTATGGCGTCATCCCCCTGGCCACGCCTAGCGAAGGCTGGCCTTAGCAGCAGCCAACCCAGCAGCATGGAGAGCAGGCTGAACAGGGGCAGCAGATAGGCGCCATACCACATGATGGAGCCGAAGCGGGTCTGGGCGTAGAAGTGCCAGGCCCGGGCGGGCTGGTGCAGATCTGCCGTCAGGGCGATAGGGGCCACCACCCCAGCCCCCATCATCAGCACAGCCGCCAGGGTCTGCAGTCGACGGTCCGGCGCCTTGCGCCACAGATCAAACGCACCGAGCCAGAGGGCACCGTAGGCGAGGCCAATCAGGAAGAAATATTGCACAGCCCAGGACAGCCAGGTGATGGGCTGATCCGGGGCCAGCAGTTCGTTAATGGTCATGGGCTATCTCCTTGCCATCGTCGGTCAGCAGGGTACGCAGGGCCGGGTTGCCGTCTATCTTGCTGACGAAGGCCTCGTCCATGCCGAGATAGAAGACCCGCGGCTGGGTATGGGCCTCGGGCTTGAGCACCTTGAGGGCCGGCTCGTGCTCGCGCAGCAATCGGCTGATCTGGCTCTTGGGATCGTTCAAGTCGCCTATGATGCGCGCCTCGCCGACGCAGCTCTCCACGCAGGCGGGCAGGAGCCCCGCCTCCAGCCGATGGGCGCAGAAGGTACATTTGTCGGCGGCGTGGGTCTCGTGGTTGATGAAGCGGGCGTCGTAGGGGCAGGCCTGCACGCAGTAGCCGCAGGCGACGCACCAGTCGTTGTTGACCACGACGATGCCGTCGTCCCGCTGGAAGGTGGCCCCCGTGGGGCAGACATCGAGGCAGGCGGGCTCGGCGCAGTGGTTGCATAGCCTCGGCAGCATGAAGAGGGAGGCGGGGGCATCGAGAGCCGCCACCTCGCTCACCTCGTACTGGCTGACCGTGGTGCGAAACTGGCCGAGGGGGGGCTGATTTTCGATGGTGCAGGCGACGGTGCAGGCCTGACAGCCGACGCAGCGGCGCAGGTCGATCAGCATGCCGTAACGCTTGCCGGGATCGCCGCGACCTATGGCCGGGCGAGCCCCCTGGCTCTGGGCATGAACCTGGGTGACGGGGATCAGGGCCGCACCGGCTGTGATGGCGGCGATGCCGGATAACAATCGGCGCTTGCTGGGCTCCATGGACGCTTCCTTCTGCTGGCTTGCCAAACGAGGCAAGCATGGGGATGAGGCCATTGTCCCCGGCAGAAACATCCGTCTCTATTGTGGTTTTCCACATAGCGAGGGCCCCCTTGATCCAGCGCAAGAAAAGCGGCTGGCCTCTGGCCGAACTGTGACGAGTCCCCCATTGCGCGCCCGGCAAGGCGGTTGAGCGGCCCCAGGCGATACTCGTGGTGATAGACTGCCGACCATGCCTGACTCCCCACTCTCCCTTATCCCCCGTGGCCAGAGGCGCATCCTGATGGGTCTGCTTTGGCTGATGGCCATGCTGGCCCTGACGACACAGGCCCTGGCCGTTACCGCACCTGTCACGCCAACTCAGGCCGCCGAGCCGGTGCGGCTCGGGGTGCTGGCGACTCGCGGCCAGGATCCCGCTCGCCAACAGTGGCAGCCGCTGCTGGATTGGCTCACCCAATCCGTGTCTGGCCAGGGCTTCGAGCTAATACCCCTGTCGCTCGAAGCCCTGGCTGAGGCGATAGCCCTGGAGCGGCTGGACTTTGTCATCACCAACCCGGGCCAACTGGTCAGCCTGTCGCGCCAGTATCCCCTCTCCTGGCTCGCCACCCTCAAGAGCCCGGATGGTGGGGACAACCTGGTCATAGGGGCCGCCCTGGTGGTACGGGCCGACGCCCCCTACCGCCACTGGCGGGATCTCGAAGGTGAGACGGTAGCCGCCGTATCAAAAGAGGCCTTCGGTGGTTATCTCGCCTACCGTTTCGAGGCCTATCAGCAGGGTTTGCGGATAGATGACTTCTTTGCAGCGATAAACTTCACCGGATTTCCGCTGGATAGACTGATCTCCCAACTGCAGAGCGAGGCGGTGGCTGCCGCCATAGTGCCGGTCTGCCAGCTGGAGCGCATGGTGCGAGAGGGCAAGGCCGCGGAGGGGGCATTTCGGGTGCTGGATCAGCAGGCAACGACGGGCCTTGGCTGCCAGAGCTCGACCCGGCTCTATCCGAACTGGTCCATGGCGAGTACGCATCGAGTCGCCCCCGAACTCGCGCTGGCGGTTACCCGCGCCCTGTTCGCCCTGCCCCCGGACAGCGCGGCCGCCGTCGCCGCCGACTCGGCTGGCTGGACTGTGCCCGCCAGCCCCCTCGCCATCGACCGACTGCTCAAGGAGCTGGATCGCCACCCCCTGCAGAGCCCCTGGTGGCACGAGGCCTGGCACTGGTTGCGCCAGCATCGGCAGTGGGGCTGGGGGGCGCTGCTGCTGATCGGGCTGCTCGCAGGCCATCACCTGCTGCTGCAACACCTGTTCAACCGCAGCCAGCGTCGCTTGAGCCATGCCCGCCAGCGGATCGACGAGCAGGCTCGTCAGCTCGATGACAAGGTGCGCCAACTCGAGCAGGCCCAGCACCTGGCTAGGCTCGGCGAGCTCGGTGCCACCATGGCCCACGAAATAAACCAGCCCCTGACCGCCATCGCAGGCTACAGCCAGGGAGCCCTGCTGCGCCTCACGCGGCAAGAGCAGGGTTCGCCGGATCCGGCCCTCAGGCAAGCCCTTGAGCAGATTGGCCAGCAGGTACAGCGCATCAGCCAGACCATAGGGAGGCTGAGAGCCCGCTGGCAGAAGCGGCCGCGCCAGCCAGAACCCACGGATCTGCAGGCCCTGGTCACGCAGCTGGTCCCCTTGCTGGAGCAACTGCTGACGCCCCTCGGGGTCTCCCTTCACCTGAGCTGGCAGGGCCAACCCAGGCGACTGTTGCTGGACGCCACCGGCATGGAGCAGCTGCTGGTGAACCTGATCAGAAATGGCGCCGAGAGCGCGGCGCAGGCCGGTGTAATCGAGGTGGCGGGAGAGGAACCCAGGGTCGAGCTGCTGATCGCCTTCGAACAAGACAAGTTGCGGCTGGAGGTGCGGGACAATGGCCCTGGACTGCCAGAGGCTCAGTGGCAACAGCCGTTTTACAGCAGCAAGCCGGGTGGCATGGGGCTTGGCCTCGCCATCTGCCGGGATGTAGTGGAGAGCCATCGCGGCCACTTCAGCCTCACCAACGCCAGCCCCCGGGGTTGCCTCGCCCTGGTGCTGATCCCCTCCCCTATGGAGGCGCCAAACGCCCCTCCCAGCCCGAGGAACTGATATGCCGAGCCCCTCCCAGCTTCCCCTCTATCTGGTTGATGATGACAGGGCCGTGCTCGACGCCCTGCGTTTTATGCTGGAGAGCAGCGAGCTTGCCCTTGACTGCTTCGACGATGGCGCGCGCTTCCTCGCCGAGGTGGACTTGAACCTACCCGCCTGCCTGATCCTGGATTGCCGTATGCCGGGCCTCTCTGGCCCCGAGCTGCAACAGAGGCTGAAAGAGGCCCAGAGCCCCATCGCCATACTGTTTCTCACCGGCCACGGGGACGTGCCCCTGGCGGTGGAATCCTTGAAACAGGGGGCGATCGACTTCCTGCAAAAACCGGTGAAACTCGCCCCCTTGCTCGGCGCCATAGATCGAGCCTGGCAGGTGACCCGAGGTGCCGCGACACGCCTCGCGCACCGACGCGCCTACCGCCGCCTGCCGCCCCGCGAGCATCAGCTGTTGCAGCTCATCGCCCAGGGCCACAAGAACCAGCAGATCGCGAGCACGCTCTGCATCTCGGTGCGCACCGTCGAGGTGTGCCGCGCCAGCCTGATGAAGCGGCTCGAGGTGGAGTCCATGGCCGAGCTGATGCTGCTCTATGCGGATGTCACCTCGACCCCTGATTGAGGCTGGCGATGGCGGCCAAAAACTGACCATGCAATCAATAGCCGGGCACAAAACGCGATGAGATCACACACTTTTTGCCTCGATGGGGGTAGAGTGCCTGTCTGCCTTACTCAGGGCCCTCGGCCCTGCGCCTTTCAGCTATCGAGGAGTCACTATGGAACTGCTTCTTCTGAGCAATGGTAAAGCCACCGAATACCCGGGCCTGCTCGGCTGGGCCCGTGAGCGGGTACAGAGCGTGCTCGCCCGCAAACAGGTCAAGCGCATCCTGCTCATCCCCTATGCGGTGATCCGCAGCGACTGGGACGCCCGCGCCCTTGAGCTCACCGAGAGCCTGGGAGTGGAAGCCATCAGCATCCACCATTTCGACGATCCGGTGGCGGCCATCAACCAGGCCGATGCCATCTTCATCAGCGGCGGCAACACCTGGCGCCTGAACCAGCTGCTGCACGAATACAGCCTGATAGTGCCAATCCAGCGCGCCGTGCGCGAGCGGGGCGTGCCCTATGTGGGCTGGAGCGCCGGTTGCAACGTGGCGACCCCGAGCATTCGTACCACCAACGACATGCCGGTGTGCAATGCAGCCGTGCTGCCCGCCCTCGGCCTGTTCCCGCTGCAGATCAACCCTCACTACCTGGATGCCAGCATCAGCGGCCACATGGGCGAGACCCGGGACGAGCGCCTCGCCGAGTTCTGCGCCGTCAACCCAAGCGAGCACGTGGTGGCCCTGCGCGAGGCCAGTCTGCTGCAGATTAGCGGTGAGGCCATCGAATACTGGAGCGCCCGCGGCCAGGACTTCAAGATCTTCAAACACGGTGAGGCGCCCCAGGAATTCATGGATACCGCGCCCCTTGCCGGGCTAACCCCCTTCAACCCCAAGGTGTGAAGCGGCTGCGCCATCAGCGCGATGCGTAAATGAAAAGAGGGATGGCTCAGGCCATCCCTCTTTTTTATTCCTTGTGTTCTCCCTCTTGCCACCTCTGTCGGCGCCAGGGATTGAGCACTGGGTCATCGGATAAGGGCAGGCCCTTATTCCAGGATCGCCATCTCCTCCTTGTTGCCGGCCCCGCGCTTGGGGGCCTTGAGCAGTAGCACCAGCGGCACCGCGCACAGGGTCACCCACATCATCAGGCGGAAGTCCTGCAGGTAGGCGAGCAGGCTGGCCTGGCGGGTCACCTCGCCGTTGAGCATGGCGAGCCCCTTGGGCGCCATCAGCGCCGCCACCCCCATCCCCTGCTGCAACCCCGTGTTGAAGGGGGTGATGTAGGAGGCGAACACCTCGTGGTTCATCTGGGTGCGCTGGGCCAGATAGGTGATCACGACCGAGATGCCGATGCTGCTGCCGATGTTGCGCACCAGGCTGAACAGCGCCGTCCCCTCGTTGCGAAAACGTGGCGCCAGGGTCGCAAAGGTGATGGTGGAGAGCGGCACGAAGATGAAGCCAAGCCCCAGCCCCTGCACTATCCCGGTACGCACTATGTCCCAACTGCTGATGTTCGTGTTGAACAGGGTCATCTCCCACATGGAGAAGCTGGTGAGCAGCAGCCCGGTCAGGATCAGGTAACGCACATCCACCCGGCCGGACAACCGGCCCACCAGCATCATGGCGAACATGGTACCCACCCCGCGCGGCGCCAGCAGATAACCCACGTCGATAACCGGATAGCCCATCAGCCCCTGCATGAAGGGGGGCAGCAGAGTCATGGTCGCCAGCAATATGATGCCGACGATGAAGATGAACACCAGCCCGACGCTGAAGTTGCGATCCTTGAACAGGGCCGGCTCTATGTAGGGGTGCTTGTGGGTGAAGATGTGCACCACGAACAGATAAAACGCCATCACCATCAGGATGGTCTCGATGACGATCTCGGGGCTTGAGAACCAGTTCTGGGACTCCCCCCTGTCCAGCGCCATCTGCAGCGCCCCTATGCCGAGGCTGAGCAGGGCGAAGCCCAGCAGATCGAAGCGGCGACTGGCGTCTATCTTGGTCTCCTCGATGAAGGCGGCGAGCCCGAACCAGGCCAGCAGGCCAAACGGCAGGTTGATGTAGAACACCCAGCGCCAGTTGTAGTACTCGGTGAGCCAGCCACCGAGCGAAGGCCCGAGGATGGGGCCCACCATGACCCCTATGCCCCAGAGCGCCATGGCGGAGCCATGTTTCTCCGGCGGATAGGTGTCGAGCAGCACGGCCTGGGAGAGGGGCACCAGGCTGGCGCCGAAGATCCCCTGCAGCAGGCGGAACAGCACTATCTGATCCAGGCTCTGGGCTGCGCCGCACAGCATGGAGGCGACGGTGAAACCCGCCACCGACCACATAAACAATCTCTTTCGGCCGATCCGCGCCGAGATGAAACCGGTCAGCGGCATGAAGATGGCAGCCGCGACTATGTAGGAGGTCAGCACCCAGGAGATCTGATCCTGGGTGGCGCCCATGGCCCCCTGCATATGGGGCAGGGCAACGTTGGCGATGGTGGTATCCAGCGCCTGCATGATGGTGGCCAACATCACCGACAGGGTGATGAAGCCACGCTGGGAGCTTTGAGCGGCCCCCTGATGGCTTTGCGTTGTCATATCAACCTCAGAATGACCAGCCCAGCAGGCTGCGTTTGTGGCCGGTGTCTATCTTGGTGATGGCGCTCAGGCCTGCGCGCAGGGTCGGCTGATCGGCTACCCCATCCAGCTTGATGCGCACCGCCACCCGCTGGGCGATCTTGACCCAGTTACCGGTCGCATTCTGGGCCGGGATCACCGAGAACTCGGAGCCGGTCGCCGGGCTCAGGCTCTCCACCACCCCGTGCCAATGGGCGTCGGGATAGGTATCCACGCTGATGTCCACCTCTTGCCCCGGCTGCACATGGGTCAGCTCGGTCTCGGTGAAGTTCGCCTCGATCCAGGGGCTGTCGGTCTCCACCAGCATCATGGCGGTCATGCCCACCAGGCTGTATTGACCCGGCTTGGGCAACTGGCTGGCGATGCCGTTGGCGGGGGCATAGATGGTGGTACGTGCCAGATCCAGCTTGGCCTTGGCCAGGCCCGCCGCCGCTTCCTGATAGGCGGGCTGCTGCTCCACCGGCAGGTTGACGTCACCGTTGAGGGAGGCCTCTATCTTCTTGAGCCCCTCCTCCAGCGCCACCTGCTGTTGGGCGGTCTGGATGGTGAGCTGGCGGGCATCATCATAGTTGGCGGTGGAGGTGAAGTGCTTGGCCACCAGATCCGCCTGACGGTGCTCCTCTTTCAGGGCATAGGCGTGACGGGTACGGGCCACGTCGATCTCCGCCTGCTGACCGCGATAGCTGGTCTGCAGCGCCACCAGATCGGTGCGCACCTTGGCGAGCTCCGCCTCGGCCTTGGTCACCGCCACCTGGAAGGATTCGGGATCCAGCTCGAACATCGGCTGGCCGGCCTTGACCTGCTCGTTCTCGCCGACATAGACCTTGGCCACCCGGCCCAGTACCTCGGTACTGATGGGCACCTTGTCGGCCTTCACATAGGCGTTGTCGGTCTCGACATAACGGCCACCCAGCATGTAGACGGCACCTATGCCGAGCAAGGCCAGCGCCGGTACCACCACCAGCAACAGCAGGCGGGTACGGCGAGGGTTCTTCACCGCTGTTTGGGGAGAGGGAGATTCGGCATTCATAGAAACGCTCCGCATTTAATGCTGATAAAAATAAAATTAATAGTTTGAAAGATTGTCGCGTAATGTCTTGAGAGCATCACAGAGAGCGCGGGTACCCGCCTCCCCCAGCTCACCGATGGCGTGCTGATGCACCACCTCGGAGGCCTGCTTGATCTTGCCGAGATAAGGCTCGGCCTCCGCGGTCAGGAACAGCTGATAGGCGCGCCTGTCGTGGGGGTCGTTGCGCCGCTCCACCAGGCCGTTGTCGGCCATCTGATCGAGCTGACGGGCCAGCGTGATGGGCTGGATATCCAGCCGCTCGGCGAGATCCACCTGACGTATGCCCTCGCTGCGGGCGATGTGGACCAGCACGCGGGCCTGGGCAAGAGTCAGGCAACTGCCTTCCAGCTGCTGCTGGAACTGGCGACGCATCAGGCGCTGCACGTCACCGATCAGGAATCCGAGGGTATCCGGTTGTTTGTACATGATAGCCAACCCATATAATAAGCTTTACTTATTATATCTTGAATACAGCTTTATGCAAACTGGCCTCGGCCGTCGTTTATGGCCATGCTAGGGAACCAGCATCCAATCGGCAGGAGAAATGTCATGAATATCAGGATGGAACGGGACAGTCTTGGGGAAATCGCCGTCCCGGCGGACAGGCTCTGGGGCGCTCAGACCCAGCGCTCGCTGCACCACTTCAACATCTCCGGGGAGCAGCAACCCCAGGAGATCATCTATGCCCTCGCCCGCATCAAGTCCGCCTGCGCCCGGGTCAATCACCAGCTCGGGCTGCTCGCCGCCCGCAAGGCCCAGGCCATCATAGCGGCGGCAGACGAGATCCTCTGCGGCCAGCACCAGGCCGAGTTTCCGCTGATGGTGTGGCAGACCGGCTCCGGCACCCAGACCAACATGAACCTCAACGAGGTGCTGGCGAACCGGGCAAGCGAGCTGCTCGGCGGCGCCCGGGGCGAGGAGCGCCTGATCCACCCCAACGACGAGGTGAACAAGGGCCAGTCCAGCAACGACGTCTTCCCGAGCGCCATGAACCTGGCCGCGGCCACCGCCATCACGGGACAGCTGTTGCCGGCGCTCATCGCCCTCAAGGAGACCCTGGCGAGCAAGGCCGCCGCCTTCGATGACATCGTCAAGATAGGCCGCACTCACCTGCAGGATGCGACCCCCCTCACCCTGGGCCAGGAGTTCTCCGGCTGGGTCGCCCAGCTGGAGCAAGGGGAGCGCCACCTGCGCGCCGCCCTGCCCCACCTGTATGAGCTGGCACTCGGCGGCACGGCGGTGGGCACAGGCCTGAACTGCCCCCCCGGCTTCGCCGAGGCGGTGGCCAAGACCCTCGCCGAGCAGACGGGCCTGCCGCTGGTGAGCGCCCCCAACAAGTTCGAGGCACTGGCGGCGAGCGATGCCCAGGTCCATGCCCACGGCGCCCTCAAGACGCTGGCGGCATCGCTCATGAAGATCGCCAACGACGTGCGCTGGCTCGCAAGCGGCCCGCGCAGCGGCCTTGGCGAACTGCTCATTCCAGAGAACGAACCCGGCTCCTCCATCATGCCGGGCAAGGTCAACCCGACCCAGAGCGAGGCGCTCACCATGCTGTGCGCCCAGGTGATGGGCAACGATGTAGCCATCAACATCGGCGGCGCCAGCGGCAACTTCGAGCTGAACGTGTTCAGACCCATGATCGCCTACAACTTCCTGCAGAGCGTGCGGCTGCTGGCGGATGGCATGAAGAGCTTCAACGAGCACTGCGCCGTCGGCATCAGCCCGAACCGGGACCGCATCGACGAGTTGCTCTCCCGCTCCCTGATGCTGGTGACGGCATTGAACCCCCATATCGGCTACGACAAGGCCGCCGAGATAGCCAAACATGCCCACCATCAGGGGCTCAGCCTGCGGGACGCGGCCATCGCCTCCGGCCACCTCAGCGGCGAGCAGTTCGACCGCTGGGTGATCCCCGCCGACATGGTGGGCCGCAGCAAATAAGGCCAGATACAGAGAAAATAGATAAAAAGGGCGCCGAGGCGCCCTTTTTCATGACAAACACGACATCAGGTCTTGCTCTGGCAGTTGAACATCCAGTGGGTACCGAACTTGTCCACCAGGGAGCCGAAGTAGTCGCCCCAGAACATCTCCGCCAGTGCCATCTCCACCTTGCCTCCCGCCCCCAGGGTCGCGAACAGCCTGTCAGTCTCTCCTCGGCTGTCCGGCTCCAGGTTGAGGTAGCTGTTGTTGCCCTGCACCAGGGTGAAGCCCATGCTGGCGGGGGCATCGGTGCCCATCAGCACATGGCCGCCGAGGATAGCGAGCTCCACATGCATCACCAGCTCCCCGTCCGCCTCGGACAGGGCCGGCTGACCCGGACAGCCGGGGGAATCCTTGAAGCGATGGATGGGACCGTTGAAGTCGCCGCCAAACACTTCCCGGTAAAACAGGAAGGCAGCTTCCGTCTCCCGGGCAAAATTGAGGTAAGTACTGACCCGTGCCATAACGTTCTCCTTGTCACTGATGAGCGGCCCAAAGGCCAGCTATCAGCATAGAAGAACCGGGCTTCACCAGAGCACAGCCTGACCAACCCACGCCAAGCCCACGAAAGGTGGTTGCACTCGTACCATCAGATTGCACCGGCGGCGCCCCACAAAAAGAGCAAGCCACAACGCAACAGGTTGCACCTCATTCAACACATAAGATGCATTTACAACCCATTAATATTGCTATGAAAACAGATGAATCGTCGCTTTTTAGCCGCACTCTTGGGCATCAACGGGCAGGGATAAATTCAACAATGTAGCCAGCACATTAAAATTTCTTGCTTGAAGGTTGCACCTGGTTGCACCATCATCATCAAAATTTAACCGTCCGGTAATATTGTTACCTTCTAGACACAGGAAGTCCCATGGCCACCACCACCCTTGGCGTTAAACTCGACGAAGCGACCCGCGACCGACTCAAGCAGGCCGCCCAGACCATAGACCGCACCCCCCACTGGCTGATCAAGCAGGCGATCTTCACCTATCTGGAACAGCTGGAGTCTGGCCTGACCCCGGCCGAGCAGTCCGGTCTGGCCGCCGCCGCGGGCGAAGAGCCGCTGGAGACCCTGACCGAGCAGGGCATCCAGGTCTTCCTCGAGTTCGCCGAGAGCATCTTGCCGCAGTCCGTGCTGCGCGCCGCCATCACCTCCGCCTATCGCCGCCCCGAGACCGAGGCCGTGCCCATGCTGCTGGAGCAGGCGCGCCTGCCCAAAGACAAGGCCGAGGCGACCCAGAAACTCGCCTTGAGCATCGCCGAGAAGCTGCGCAACCAGAAGGGTGCCAGCGGTCGTCAGGGCCTGGTGCAGGGGCTGCTGCAGGAGTTCTCCCTCTCCTCCCAGGAAGGGGTGGCCCTGATGTGTCTGGCGGAGGCGCTGCTGCGCATTCCGGACAAGGCGACTCGCGATGCCCTCATCCGCGACAAGATAAGCGGTGGCAACTGGAGCCAGCATCTGGGCAACAGCACCTCCCTGTTCGTCAACGCCGCCTCCTGGGGCCTGCTCATCACCGGCAAGCTGGTGGCCACCCATAACGAGGCCGGCCTGAATACCTCCCTCAAAGGCCTGATCGGCAAGGGCGGCGAGCCGTTGATCCGCAAGGGCGTCGACATGGCCATGCGGCTGATGGGTGAGCAGTTCGTCACCGGCGAGACCATCGCCGAGGCGCTGGCCAACGCCGGCACTACCGAGAACAAGGGCTTCCGTTACTCCTACGACATGCTGGGCGAGGCGGCCCTGACCGAGGAGGACGCCAAGCGTTATCTGGCCTCCTACGAGCAGGCCATCCACGCCATCGGCAAGGCCTCCCACGGCCGCGGCATCTACGAGGGCCCGGGCATCTCCATCAAGCTCTCCGCCCTGCACCCGCGCTACAGCCGCGCCCAGTACGATCGGGTGATGGAGGAGCTCTACCCCACCCTGCTCTCCCTGACCCAGCTCGCCAAGCAGTACGACATCGGCATCAACATAGACGCCGAAGAGGCCGATCGACTGGAGATCTCGCTCGACCTATTGGAGCGGCTCTGCTTCGATCCGAGCCTAGCCGATTGGAACGGCATCGGCTTCGTCATCCAGGCCTATCAGAAGCGCTGCCCCTATGCGATCGACTACGTCATCGATCTCGCCAAGCGCAGCCGTCACCGCCTGATGATCCGGCTGGTGAAAGGCGCCTACTGGGACAGCGAGATCAAGCGCGCCCAGCAGGACGGCCTGGAAGGCTACCCTGTCTATACCCGCAAGCCCTATACCGATCTCTCTTATCTGGCCTGCGCCCGCAAGCTGCTGGCGGTGCCGGAAGCCATCTACCCGCAGTTCGCCACCCACAACGCCCATTCCCTGTCGGCCATCTATCAGCTCGCCGGCCAGAACTACTACCCTGGCCAGTACGAGTTCCAGTGCCTGCACGGCATGGGTGAGCCGCTGTACGAGCAAGTGGTCGGCAAGGTCGCCGACGGCAAGCTGGGCCGCCCCTGCCGCATCTATGCGCCGGTCGGCAGCCACGAGACCCTGCTCGCCTACCTGGTGCGCCGCCTGCTGGAGAACGGGGCCAACACCTCCTTCGTCAACCGCATCGCGGACAACAACATCTCCCTGGCGGATCTGGTGCAGGATCCGGTGCAGCAGATTGAACAGATGGCCGCCCGCGAAGGCACCCTGGGTCTGCCGCACCCGCGCATTCCCCTGCCCCGGGATCTGTACGGCGACGCCCGTCCGAACTCCGAAGGGCTGGATCTCGCCAACGAACACCGCTTGGGGTCGCTGTCCGCCGCCCTGCTCGGCAGCACCAATACTCGCTATCAGGCGCTGCCCATGCTGGGCACTGAGGTGCAGGCACCGACAGAGTTCCAGAACCTGGTCAACCCGGCGGATCACCGTGACATCGTCGGTCAGGTGAGCGAAGCCAGCCCTGAACTGGTCGACAGTGCGCTGACCTGCGCCCTGGCCAGCGGCCAGATCTGGCAAGCGACTCCGCCGGCGGAGCGTGCCGCCGTGCTGGACAGAGCCGCCGAGCTGATGGAGTCCGAGCTGCAACCCCTGATGGGCCTGCTGGTGCGCGAATCCGGCAAGACCTTCAGCAACGCCATCGCCGAGGTGCGCGAGGCGGTGGACTTCCTGCGCTATTACGCCGCTCAGGCCCACAACCATTTTGCCAACGACAGCCACAGGCCGCTCGGCCCCGTGGTCTGCATCAGCCCCTGGAACTTCCCGCTCGCCATCTTCAGCGGTCAGGTGTGCGCGGCGCTCGCCGCCGGCAATACTGTGCTGGCCAAACCCGCCGAGCAGACCCCGCTCATCGCCGCCCAAGCTGTGCGTATCCTGCTGGAAGCCGGTGTGCCCGCCGGCGCGGTGCAACTGCTGCCCGGCCGCGGTGAAACCGTGGGCGCGGCGCTGATTGCCGACGAGCGGGTGCGCGGTGTCATGTTCACCGGCTCCACCGAGGTGGCGGGCATCATCTCCCGCAACCTGGCCGGTCGCCTCGACGCCCAGGGTCGCACCATCCCCCTCATCGCCGAGACCGGCGGTCAGAACGCCATGATCGTCGACTCCTCCGCCCTGACCGAACAGGTGGTGATGGACGTCATCTCCTCCGCGTTCGACAGCGCCGGTCAGCGCTGCTCCGCCCTGCGGGTGCTGTGCGTGCAGGAAGACGTGGCGGATCGGGTGATCCGCATGCTCAAGGGTGCCATGGCCGAGTACAAGGTCGGCAATCCCGAGCACCTCTCCACCGATATAGGTCCGGTGATCGATGCCGAGGCCAAGGCCAATATCGAGCAGCACATCAAGGCCATGACCAACAAGGGTCGCAAGGTGCATCAGATTGCCCGGGCGCAAGGTGCCGATTACAGCCGCGGCACCTTCGTGCTGCCGACGCTTATCGAGCTCGACAGCCTGGATGAACTCGGCCGCGAAGTGTTCGGCCCCGTGCTGCACCTGGTGCGCTACCCGCGCGCCAAGCTCGGCGAGCTGCTCAGCCAGATCAACGACAGCGGCTACGGCCTGACCCTGGGTGTGCACACCCGGATCGACGAGACCATCGCCCAGGTGGTCAACACCGCCAAGGTGGGCAATCTCTACGTGAACCGCAACATAGTCGGGGCCGTGGTCGGGGTGCAGCCGTTCGGCGGCGAAGGCCTCTCAGGTACCGGTCCCAAGGCCGGCGGTCCGCTCTACATGTACCGCCTGCTGGCGACCCGCCCGCAGGATGCTGTGGCCAGCCAGCTGCGCCAGGAATCCGGTGCCACCCAGCGCAGCGAGACAACCAAACCGGCCCTGCAGGCGCTGCGTAACTGGGCAGCCAAGCAGGAGAAAGCCTTGGTAGCATTGTGCGACCAGTATGCCGAGCTGGCCCAGAGTGGCCTGACCCAGGTGCTGGTCGGCCCTACCGGTGAGCGCAACACCTACAGCCTGCTGCCACGGGAGCGAGTGCTCTGTCTGGCCGAGGATAAGGCGGATCTGCTGGCCCAGCTGGCGGCTTGTCTCGCGGTCGGGACAGAGGTGCTGTGGCAGGACAATGCCCAGAACCGTACCCTGCAATCCGGCCTGCCGGCCGAGGTGCGGGGCCGCATCCAGCTGGTAGCGGACTGGGCCAACGGCGACATCGGTTTCGATGCCCTGCTGCACCACGGTGACTCGGATCAGCTGAGCGAGGTGAGCAAGCTCGCCGCCGCCCGCGCGGGTGCCATCGTCGGGGTGCACGGTCTGCACCGCGGCGAGACCGACATCCCGCTGGAGCGCCTGCTGATCGAGCACGCCCTCTCGGTCAACACAGCCGCCGCCGGTGGCAACGCCAGCCTGATGACTATCGGCTAATCGCCGTGCAGCACTAACGACTCAAGCCCCGCCGATGCGGGGCTTGAGTTTCTTCAGAGCAAGAGAGCATTAAAAATGCTGTACGGAGATGGTATTCAGCTGACAGTTACCCACCAAAGGGTGTGGTCTACGGCTTCACAACGACTACCCTAACGTTATTTCCAGTACAACCCCCCCTGGAAGAATAGGAAATAAATTAGAGTTTCTACGAGTATCTTGGTAGGCACGCCCTGCCATCAGCGCATATTCGATGTTACTATCCATGTTATTTTTCTCCAAAAATATGATCGCAAGGGCAATGCTTAACATCGTACCCTGTTCGTTCGCATTTTTTTAAACAGGCATCAATATCAGGCTGGCGTTTAAATGAATCATCACTCCTCCAATTCCCCTTTCCATCGTGGATCATGACTGGGCAATAACCTGTATAAACTGATTTTCTTAAAATGCCATTCAATTCAGGTTGATTGATATCTCTATTTAGCTCTTTCATTAACACTGAGTTTATTGGGGATTCATCCAGTAGAACTTCCTCATTAGATTTGGTGGTTACCACCAAATTTATGCTATCTAATTCAATGGGAAGTTCTTCCAGCAAAATACGCTGCCATACTTTACTCTGGAATTTAAAAATAACATAAGGGGGATTGGGTCTGCCCCATTTATTGTAAGAAAGGCATGATGTGGTTGTTAATATAATATATGGCACCCCATCTGATATGTGAAGGGCAAGCGGTGTGAAATTTGCTCTCTTGATATCCCTCCCATACTCATTCTTCCATAAAATATATTCACGAGTACCAGGCATGGTAAATGAAATCGTTTGCTCCTTTATGGGAGGAGATTGCCCTAGTTCACGACGACCACCATAACTCTGTGATCTATCTACCATAATCTTGCTACCATCGTGCAGCACAACCTCTTCCTGCCAACTCACAGTATCAGAAGCAGTGCAAGATAGGATGATGACAAATAAAATAATGAGCAGCATAATCAAACGCCAGAGAATTTTTTTAATATTCATTGCTATCCCCGATACAGATCAGCATCTTTACTTTATGGATATTTATCTCATTCTTCGTTGGTGAGTATCTTCGCAATCAATCTCACTACACGGTCAACCGAGTGTTACGGTCGCAGCGTATTTATTCGAGAGCTTCGTCACCGGTAATTTATATTTTTCGTTTGAAATAACACTAGGGCCAGCACCAGAAACCCATGAAACTAGAGATGTCCGACAGAAACCATGAATAGAATCACCATAGCAACCCCTATTATGCGCCCCATAGTAATCAAGTTTCTCGAACGTGGTCAAAATAGGGTTAAATGCAAACATCTCCGCAAATCGGTTGTATGATCGCACTTTGAAATGAGTAAGAGTGGTATTGACCAGTATGAGCAAAAGAACCCTGCTCATTTTATAACCAAAACAAAGACCGATAAACTGGCTCTGCATTTCGGCTCAACCAAAAAACAATTTGCAAGCCGTGCAGCAACATTGCTGTTAACACTCCCTGTCGATTCCATCACCCAATCCTAGGCTCAATGACATAGAAGACTCGATATTGCCATGCCCTATTGAATCCATCAATGGTGGCAAGACTGACATTTTTAATGTTTACCTTCCGCAGACAACCCTTTCTGGGGAATGCCTCCAATCAGTTGCAGTGATACTTCTCGTTAAAGGCTCCAATCACTTTCTCGTGCATGTCGGCAGAGTGCGAAAAACAGATTGTCTTACCAGCCAGCTATTTAAGCCGGGTCCGACGTGTCTGGTGATAACTCAATCTGCACAAAAAGGCCGCCTTCTGGGGCGGCCTTTTTGAGCATGCTGGCAATCGGATATAGCGCGACTGGGGCTCATAGCCCCTACACATACTCCATAAAGACTCTGGACGTCAGCTTGGTGATCAGCTCATAGGGAATGGTCCCTATCTCCTCGGCCACCCGCTCCACCGGCAGGCCTTCACCCCAGAGCACGGCCTCGTCACCGGCCTTGTCGGTGGCGCCTGGGCCCAGATCCACCGTAGTCATATCCATGGAGACCCGGCCCACCAGGGGCACTATGCGGCCATTGACCAGCACGGACGTGCCGTTGGGCGCCATGCGCGGATAACCGTCGCCGTAACCGATGGCGATAACCCCGAGCCGGGTATCGCGCTCCGATACCCAGTTCGCGCCGTAGCCCACCGGCTCACCGGCCTTGTGATCCCGCACCGCAATAAGCTGGGTTTTGAGGGTCATCACGGGTTTCAGGTCGTAATCCGCTGCCACAGTGCCCGGGAACGGCGATACGCCGTACAGGATGACGCCCGGGCGCACCCAGTCGCAGTGGGAATCCGGCCAGGCCAGGATGCCCGCCGAGTTCGCCATGGCCCGTTCACCCTTGAGGGGGGCGGTCAAGCGGCTGAACAGGTCGATCTGCTCACGGGTGGTGGTTTGATCCAGCTCATCGGAGCGGCTGAAGTGGGTCATGATGTTGAACGGCTGCACCACGTTCTTGCACTTGCCGAGGCGCTCGATAAAGGCGGGCATCTCGTCGGCCCGCACCCCGAGCCGGTGCATGCCGGTATCGAGCTTGAGCCAGGCCACTACGGGGGCCGGCAGCTGGGCCTGCTCCAGCGCTTCGAGCTGCTCCCAGGTGTGCACGGCGGTCTGCAGGTTGTTGGCCGCCAACACAGGCAAGTCTGCGCTCGAGAAGAAGCCCTCCAACAGCACTATGGGTTTGACCACGGCGCAGGAGCGCAGCATCAGCGCCTCCTCGATGCGGGCCACCGCGTAGGCATCCGCATCCACCAGGGTGCGGGCGACCGGCAGCAGGCCATGGCCATAGGCGTTGGCCTTGACCACGGCGATGATCTTGCAGGAGGGGGCGTGGCGTTTGACCACGGCGAGGTTGTGGCGCAGGGCCGCTGTATCGATTTGGGCAATAGCCGCTTTCATCTGTTTTCCCTTACGAGGGCATGTGGCGCGCGGCGCCAGGCACAGAGGTACCAGCCCTTAATAGTCATCGTCTAAGGCCGGACCGGCAGAATTGTCGAACCGGGAAAACTGTGTCTTGTCATCGGGGAGCGATTAGCTCCCGGTTAATAATCGTCGTCAAAGGCCGGGCCTGCGTAGTTGTCGAACCGGGAGAACTGGCCCTGGAAGGTGAGGCGAACACGGCCTATGGGGCCGTTACGCTGCTTGCCTATGATGATCTCGGCGATCCCCTTGTCTGGGCTGTCGTCGTGATACACCTCGTCGCGGTAGATGAACATGATCAAATCCGCATCCTGCTCGATGGAGCCGGATTCCCGCAGATCCGAGTTGACCGGGCGCTTGTCGGCGCGCTGTTCCAGGCTTCGGTTCAACTGGGAGAGCGCCACCACAGGGCATTGCAGCTCTTTCGCCAGCGCCTTGAGGGAGCGGGAGATTTCACCGATTTCCAGGGTCCGATTGTCGGAGAGGGATGGCACCCGCATCAGTTGCAGGTAGTCGATCATGATCATGGAGAGCCCGCCGTGCTCACGAGCGATGCGGCGCGCACGGGAGCGCACGTCGGTCGGGGTCAGGCCGGAGGCGTCGTCTATGTACATCTTGCCCTTCTCGAGCAGGAGCCCCATGGTGGAGGAGAGGCGCGCCCAATCCTCGTCGTCGAGCTGACCGGTCCGCACCTTGGTCTGATCGATGCGCCCCACCGAGGCGAGCATACGCATGATGATCTGCTCGGAGGGCATCTCGAGGGAGAAGATCAGTACAGGCTTGTCGGCGGTCAGCGCCGCATGCTCGCACAGGTTCATGGCAAAGGTGGTCTTGCCCATGGAGGGACGGGCCGCGACGATAATGAGATCCGAGCGCTGCAGACCTGCGGTCATCTTGTCCAGATCCCCGTAACCGCTGGAGACCCCGGTCACCCCGTTGTGAGGGGTCTTGAACAGCTCTTCAATCTTGTCGACCGTCTGCTCCAGGATGAGCTTCAGAGGCTGGGGGCCCTCATTGGCGCTGGTGCGCTGCTCGGCAATCTGGAACACCTTGCTCTCGGCCAGATCCAGCAGATCGCCGGAGGTGCGGCCCTGAGGCTCGTAACCCGCCTCGACTATCTCGTTGGCGACCGAGATCATCTCCCGCACCACGGCCCGCTCGCGCACGATCTCGGCGTAGGCGTTGATGTTGGCGGCGCTCGGGGTATTTTTCGCGATCTCCACCAGATAGGCAAAACCGCCCGACTCTTCCAACTGCTCGGAGCGCTCCAGCTCCTCTTGCAGCGTGATGAGATCGATGGGGTTACCCACGTTGGAGAGGCGGGTCATGGCCTGGAAGATGAGGCGATGGGGACGGCTGTAGAAATCCTTGTCGATCACCCGCTCGGCCACCCGATCCCAGGCATCGTTATCCAGCATAAGGCCGCCCAGTACGGACTGCTCGGCCTCAAAGGAGTGGGGGGGAACTTTCAGCTGTTGTGTCTTGGCGTCTTTTTTCGCCGTCACTTGCTCTGCCATACACATAAAAACCGCAGCGGGAAGGGGACGGGAATTTTACAAAAGAAACCCCGTCATCGCGAGCGCTAATGCGCCCTATTAACCTCACTCTGGCGTAACCGTCCTCCCATGGGTTGCCATCACTGCACCTGGATATGAGGTTGGGCCTCCTCACACTACGATAAAGGGCCAGATCAGGGTCTGATCCTGCACCTTGGCTCTCGCCTTGTTGCGTTGTCTGCGTACCGTCCGACTCGGGCGTCTATTTTTCATGCAACTCTCCTCTTGGGTGCCCCGGAATGGAACAATTTGTTCATGAATAATTCATGCCAAACGTGTTAATCATAGTCACAAGCTGCAACACAAAAAGGGACAGGCAGCCTGCCATGCGCCTCGCTGAGTTTGCACAAGCAGAGCATGCCCCCATCCACATGAGAGTGAAAAGAGTCAAAATGAAAAAGATGCTGACCCTGTTTGCCGTGATCCTGGCCATAGGCCTCGGGGCACCCATCGCCGAAGCCAAGAAATTTGGCGGCGGCAAATCCTTTGGCAAGAGCTACAAGACGGCGCCGGCCCAACCGGCTCCGGCAGCAGCACCAGTGAACGGCAAGAACCCGACCCTGGCTGCGGCGCCCAAGAAGAGTGGCATGATGGGTGGCTTGCTCGGCGGCCTGCTGGCTGGCGGCCTGTTCGCCTACCTGCTGGGTAGCGGCGCCTTCGAAGGTCTGCAGGGCATGGACATGCTGCTGATCGCCCTGCTGGCCCTGGGTGCCGTCTTCCTGTTTCGCGCCATGCGCAAGAACAAGGCGGCGACGGCTCAGCCACAGACAGCCTATGCCGGCTATCAGCCTCCCCAGGCCCCGCAGCAGTTTGAGCAGAGCCACAGCGCCCCCCAGGCGACCGGTTTTGCCGACAGCGACGTGCCGTTCCGTCTGCCCCCGGGCTTTGACATGAATGGTTTCCTGTCCGGTGCCCGCGATCACTATCGCACCCTGCAAGAGGCCTGGAACAAGAACGATCTGGAGAAGGTACGCGAGTACGTGAGCCCTGAGCTGTTCGAACACCTCAAGGCCGAGCGCGCCGAGCTGACCGGCGAGCAGCATACCGAAGTCATGTACGTGGACACCCAGCTGGTCCGTGCCGACTACGGCAGTGACTGGGCCCAGGTCAGCGTACGCTTCAGCGGCCGCTACATGGACCGTCAGGAGAACGTCGAGGAGGACATCAAGGAGGTGTGGCACCTCGAGCGCAACCTGGCCAAGGACAACGCACCCTGGCACATCGCCGGTATCGAGCAGCTGTAAGGCTCTCCATCCGGAAGATATAAAAAGGCGACCTCTGGGTCGCCTTTTTATTTCGGTGTCCTGAATGCTATTGCACTGTGGCAATAACGCCCGGAACAGGCACCACCGTTAATAACAACCACATCAATTTAATGAAGCACCATAAATAAAAGAGGCGACCAATAGGCCGCCTCTTTTATTTTTACTGTGCATTCTTCGTGATCAAATCAATCTTTCAACTACAGTAGAGAACCTTGCAGAAAACTGATTGCATGACCCGATTAGGACTTAAACAAGGTGGTAGTTTATTTACAACCCGTGGTCACTGCACTGTTAATGAAACTCACCTCACCCGCAGGTTCATAGTCAGCAGCATGAATATTCCCCTTGAGCTCCAAATACTCTTTCAGCACTCCAGCATCGACCAACCCAGCATTAATGGTGTTGATAACCGGGTAACCATCGCCACCTGCAGCACTGAAGCTAGGAATAGAGAAACTGTAAGCAGTACTGGGGTTAAATGCTTTGCCACCGACAGAGGTAATAGCGACGCTCTTGGCTTGGCAATCAACCTGCATATTAATGCCGCCAAACTGGGGATAACCACCATCACTGCCAGTCGCGGCCCTGGTCGCAAGTTTAGCCAGATAGACTTCCAATTCAGCCCCCGTCATCGTCGCCTTGTTGACAGTATTGCCAAACGGATGAACGGTCAGTACTGAGCCATATGTGATAGTACCGGTAGCAATTGATGCCCTAACGCCACCTGAGTTCACGATACCGAAATCTGCCCCCAACTTTTCAGCAGTCGCTGTAGTGATGAGTCGACCCAAGTTAGTTTGCTTGCTGCGTACGTCCGCCTTATCGCCATTGAGGCGGCCATCAGTGCTGGCAATCTCGACTCCAAGCTCCTGCTGACCCTTTTCCTGATAGGGCAACAGCGTGTTGTAGAGTTCAGCATCTTTGGTGATGGCTTCCTGGAACAGCTGCATCTTGGTGATGTCTTTGGTCACATTACCTTGTGCATCAATGGCTTCATTCTTGGAATTACGCTTCACCAGATTGACCGGAATCAGTTCATAGCTGGTCAGGGTCAGCTTGCCATTCTGGTAGTCAAACTGGGCACGCCCCACATACTTGCCCCACTCGTGGGCCTGCATGATCCAGGTGCCGTTTTGCTGGTCCGGCAGACAGTCGTCACCCGGCTTGAAGCTGGCGTACTTGTTCGGAGTGCCCGGCTCCATGCAGACCGGGTTCTGGGAGTGACCACCAATGATGGCATCCAGGGTACCGGCCGGCAGCGCGCGTGCCATCTCCACATCTCCCGGGGCATTGCTGCCGTGCAGACCATTCTCGTAATGACCCATGTGGGTGATGGCGAAGACAAGGTTCGCTTCCTTGTTGCTGCGGATCTGCTGGCCCAGCTTGGCCGCTTCCGTTGTCGGATCGCGGAATTCCAGGGTCTTGACGTTGTTGGGATCCACCAGCTGGGCTGTGTCTTCCGTGGTCAAGCCCAGCACGGCGACCTTGAGGCCGTTGTCCAGCTTGAACACCTTGTAGGGGTCGAAATAGTGCTTGCCGCTGGCCTTGTCGTAGATGTTGGCAGACAGCATGGGGAACTTGGCCCACCCACGCTGCTTCTCGAGGACGCTCAAGGGGTTATCGAACTCGTGGTTGCCCACCGCCATGGCATCGTAGCGGATGCTGTTCATACCGATGAAATCGGGTTCGGCATCCTGCAGATCGGACTCCGGCACCCCTGTATTCACGTCACCACCGGACAGCACCAGCACCTCGCTGCCCGCTGCCTTGGCCTCGCTGCGCAGGCGCTCGACCAGGGTCTTCTGAGCGGCCATACCATATTCACCCTCGGCGTTGTGCCAGAAACGGCCGTGGGTATCATTGGTATGCAGGACGGTCAGTTTGCAGACATTTTCGGTACAGGGGGCGACACTTTCATTCTTGGAGGAATTGCAACCACTCAGAGCGGCGAGCACAGCCAGTGCGACACTTCCTTTGATAAATTTATAATGCATTTCCATATCACCTTTTTATATTGTTATTGGACGACCCAGCCTCGGGTCGGGCGGTAATATAACAAACAACCTGTGACGCTTTTTCATCGACGACTCACAAATTCCGCTAAATGTGATCACCCCCGCAACCTGTTTTCCTATTCCGATATTCACGCCATTCTCCATGCCTCTGACACCCTATTTCGGCTCAGGGGATGGCAGCCTGGCGGTCGCAGTTATGGCATACTTGCCGCCAATCGATGCCAAGGAGAGCCTTGAATGGCCAAGTACGACAAGATTTCCCCCGAGACCCAGCAAGAGGCGATGAAGATAGCCCGTGCCAACCAGAAGCCGGGCCAGACCAAGGAGCAGACCCAGCTGATCGCCCAGGGGGTCCAGAAGGGCATAGACGAATACAAGAAGCAGATGAAGGCCAGGGCACGGGAAGCCAGTCGTCAGAAGAAGCTGCAAGCCAAGGCAAAGACGCTGCCGCAAGGCGAGCAGGAAGAAGAGAGCGAGGTCGAGGTGATCGAGCTCTCCCGCCAGCATCCCCTGCCCTGGGTCTTGCTGGTGTTGAGCTGGCTGGCATTCGCCGGCGCCTGGTTCTGGCTGCGTTAAGCCAGTCCCAGCAAACCTTTGCCTGAGATCGGCCTCACAGCCCGGGGCCTAGGTGCTGGTCATCCCCTCCCCTGGCTGATTAAATTCGCCCCCCATCATCTGGAGAGCCTCTACCATGAACCCGGCCCCGCTCTATCTGTTGGCCCCCCTGGTGCTGTTTATCGTCACCCTGGTGCTCTATCGCATCTCGCCGCTGCGCGCCGTCGCCTCCGGCAGCGCCCGCTGGTTCATCCTGCCTGCGTTTACCCTCTTCATCCTGCTCATCGTCATCAATGGCGCGGCCGATCCTGCCCAACGCAGCCCCGGCTTTCACTGGCTGATGCCCGGCCTTGGCTTTGCCCTTAGCCTGTTCCCGGCCCTGCCCAAGGCGCTGGTACCCCGTCTGGCCATCAAAGAGGGAGCATTCGCCGCCCTCGGCCTGATGCTGATGAGCCTGGCCATGGTGTATTAAGCGCCGAGTGTGTTGATTGCTGACTGACCGAGAGGCGCCCTGTGACGGGCGCCTCTTGTACAAACAATGGCCGATTGGCATCTTGGTGGCAGGAATGCCAGCCAGGAGGCCAGATGAGCAACCCGCCCGACTTCATGACCCTGTGGGATTATCAGGATCCCGCCGCCAGCGCAGAGCGCTTTCATGCCCTGTTGCCCGAGGCGCGCGCCGCCGATCTGCAGTACGAGCTGGAGTTACTGACCCAGATAGCTCGCACCCACTCCCTACGGCGCCAGTTTGCAGAGGCGCACCAACTGCTGGACGAGATAGAACCCCGCCTCACCGATACCACCCCGCGAGCCCGCCTTCGCGCCCTGCTGGAGCGCGGCCGCTGTTTCAACTCCGCCGGCGACAAGGCCAGTGCCAAGCCGCTGTTTGAGCAGGCCTGGCAGCTTGGGCTCAGGCAGGGGGAGGAGTTCTTGGCAATAGATGCTGCCCATATGGTGGCCATCACCGCACCGCTGGAGGAGCAGAGCCGCTGGCATCAGCTGGCGATGACACTGGTCGAGCGCAGCCGGGACGAACGGGCGCAAGGCTGGCTGCCGAGCCTTTACAACAATCAGGGCTGGACCCTGTTCGAACTGGGGCGCTTTGAGGAGGCCAGGAGCTGTCAGCAGAAGTGTCTGAACTGGCATGAGCAGCACGGCAATCCGGCCAAGGCCTTTATCGCCCGCTGGAGCCTGGCACGCCTCACCCGGGCGCAAGGGCTGCACGAGCAGGCGATGGGGGAGCTGAAGCAGTTGCAGGCAGATATGGCGGAGATCAAGGAGCCCGAGGATGGCTATCTGTTCGAGGAGCTGGGGGAGAACGGCCTGATGCTGGACGATCCGGCCACCCCAGAGTACTTTGCCCGCGCCTGGTTCCTGTTGTCACGGGATGGCTGGCTGCAGGCCAACGAAGGGGAGCGGCTGGCGAGGCTCAAGCGTCTCGCCAAGCTCTAGCAAACAAGGTTCAAAGCCGAAGGGCGACCAGTTGGCCGCCCCGCACGCACCTTCATCGGCAAAGGATGATGGATGTCATCCCGATACTGGCATCAGCCCTGGCTTGCCTCTTCTCAGCCCTGTTTCTTGCGATAGATGGGTTGAGAAAAAGTAGTCTGAGCGTCCATCAAACCATCAGCCCAGATTTGCTTCTTCCCAGCCCTGTTTCTTGCGATAGATAGTCGAGGGACTGATCTCCAGCAGGGCCGCCGCCTTGGGGATGTTGCCATCACAGCTGGCGATGGCCTGCTCTATGGTCTCCTTCTCCACCAGCCAGAGCGGACGGATTTGGGCGCTGCGCGGCGCAAGAGCGCTCACCACATCTGGCACCACAGAGGCCAGGGCCAGCATGGCGCCACTGCGGCTGCCATTGAGGGGCGGCGGCAAGATATCCAGACTCACCAGCTCCTTGTCGTTGAGCACCACTATGTTGCGCACCACGTTCTGCAGCTCGCGCACGTTGCCGGGCCAGGGGTAATCGAGCAGCACCCGCACCACATTGGCATCGAAGTCTTTGAAACGTTTGTTCTCTTCCTTCGCATAACGCAGCAGAAGATCTCGCGCTAATAGCAGAATATCCTCTCCCCGCTCCCGCAGGGGGGGCAGGCTGAGGGGAATGACGTGCAGTCGGTAGTAGAGATCTTCTCGAAAACGGCCCGCCTTCACCTCCACCAGGGGATCCCGGTTGGTGGCACAGACGAAGCGCACATCCACCGTCTCCAGCTTGCCGCTACCAACCCGCTGCAAGGTACCGGTCTGGATGAAGCGCAGCAGCTTGCTCTGCAGATCCAAGTCCATCTCGCAGATCTCATCGAGGAACAGGGTGCCGCCGTCCGCCAGGCTGGCCGCCCCCTTGCGATCCCCCTGGGCACCGGTAAAGGATCCCTTCACGTGGCCGAAGATCTCGCTCTCCATCAGATCATGGGGAATGGCGGCGCAGTTGAGCGCGATAAAAGGCTGCTCCCCGCGTGGGCTGCACTGATGAATGGCCTCGGCACACACCTCCTTGCCGGTGCCGCTTTCGCCTGTGATAAACACGGTCGCCTTGCTCGGCGCCGCGCTCTCTATGATGCGGTAGACCGCCTGCATGGGCATGGAGGCGCCGATGAAACCGGCGAACGAGCTGCGCTCGAAGTTTTCCCGATACTGGGCCACCAGCGAGCTGAGTTGTTGATGGGTCAGGGCGTTACGCGCGGTGGCACACAGTCGCTTGCCATCGAACGGCTTGGTCAGAAAATCGAAGGCCCCGTGCCGCATCGCCTCCACCGCCACATCCACCGAGCCGTGGGCGGTGATCACCACCACGGAGCAGGGCAGTTGCTGTTCGGTGATCTGCTGCAATATGTCCATGCCGGACATGTCGGGCAGCTCCAGATCCAGCAGCACCACGGGGGGCGGGCTCGCCATCAGCTGCGCCAGCGCCTGCTGGCCACAGTCGGCCAGCACGACCTCGTAGCCATCCTGGGCCAGGTATTGCTCATAGACGACGGCCAGGCTGCGGGTGTCTTCCACCAACAGGACGCGAGGTTTGCTTTCAGCCACGGGATCCATCCTTGCGATTGATTTTGTTGTCTATTCTGGGGGCTAGTCGGCGCACACTCAAGATGCGGCTAGCCTATTTCTTCTCCCGCCGGCGGCGGAGCGAACCAAGTAAAACGGCTCCCTGAGGAGCCGTTTTTGTGCAGTTTCCTGCTTATTTCTTCGCGTCGGCAGCATCGGCGGCCGGCTTCTCGATGGCCAGCAACTCGACGTCAAATACCAGCACGGCGTTGGCCGGGATGGAACCCGCGCCATGCTCGCCATAGGCCAGTTTGGACGGCAGGAAGAACTTGAACTTGGAACCGACCGGCATCAGCTGCACGCCTTCGGTCCAGCCCGGGATCACCTGGTTGAGCGGGAAGGTTGCCGGCTCGCCACGATCGACGGAGCTGTCGAACTTGGTGCCATCGGTCAGGGTGCCGGTGTAGTGAACCTTGACGATGTCGGTGGCCTTGGGCTTGGCGCCGTCACCCATCTTCTCGACCAGATATTGCAGGCCGGATTCGGTGCTCTTCACGCCCTCTTTCTTGGCGTTGGCGGCCAGGTACTCGTCACCCTTCTTCAGGTTGTCCACGGCGTCTTTGTCAGCCTTGGCCTTGGTCAACTCGTTGATCTTGGCGTCGTACTCTTGCAGAACCTTCTGGATCTCTTCGTCGGTCATGCTGGCTTCTTTGCCCAGACCGTCGGTCACCCCTTTGAGGATGACGGTGTTATCCAGCTTGATACCGAGCTCTTGCTGACGCTCCAGGGTGTTGGCGATATAACGACCCATGGAGAGGCCGATTGCATAGCCGGATTGCTCTTCAAAGCTCTTGGCTTCAGCCTTGGGGGCCTCTGCCGGCTTGCTGGCTTCTGCCTTGACCTCTGCGGTATTAGCAGCAGGCTTCTCGTCTTTTTGGCAAGCAGTCAGACCGACGGCAACGGCCGCAGCCAACAGGGACACCTTCAGAAAATTGTTCATCAGTTTCTCCAAAACTCTAAATACCGCTCTCGGTTCCTTCGTGAAATGAGAGGTTTATCGTGATAAGCGCCTTATACTAACGCCCTGATCGCAGGTAACGAAAGCATGAGACAGGAAAAATGATCAAAAGTGCCATTTATCTCCTCGCGATTTGCCTGATGCTGACGGGTTGCGAACAGAGCTCATCACCAGACCAGCAGATCCGCCTCGCCGATCAGGGCTTATTGAGTGCGGATCTGAGCCAGGATGGCCAGCTGGCCATCGCCTCCAGCCTGAGCCAGGGGACAGTGGTGTGGGATCTTGCCCTCGGCAAGGAACGCTGGCGCTGGCGCCAGTCCGATGACCAGAATGACTTCGTGACCCTCACCCGTTTCTCCCCAGGCGACAGCCACGCCATCACGGCAAGCCAGCACACCTTCGCCATCTGGCGTCTGCAAGATGGCCAGTCCCAAGGCTACTATTCGCTTCCTGAATCCAGCCTGAGGGACGCGGCACTGTCTGCCGATGGCCGTCAGGTGCTGATCGGACGTGCCGACGGCAAGGCCGAGTGGGTGGATACCCAGAGCGGTCGCAGGCTGCAGTTCCTCGGTCACACAGAACAGGTCAATACGGTGGATCTCTCCGCCAATGGCCGCTACGCCCTCACCGGTGGCAATGACTATAGCGCCTACCTGTGGGACACCGGCACCGGCCAAGTGGTGTGGCGCTTCAATCACGGCGGCCGGGTGGTGATGGCGCGGCTGGAGCCAAGCGGGCGCTACGCCTTCACCGCCGACAGCCATCAGGCCACCATCTGGGATCTCAACACCGGCAAGGCGCTGAGCCGCCTGCAGTTCGATCACCGCTTCGAGGTCTATACCAGCGCTCGCTTCGCCAACGACGGTCAATGGCTCATCACGGGCTCCCCCTCCCGCCAACTGCTCCTGTGGCAAGTCAGCGACGGCAGCCTGCTGCAGAGCTGGCGTGTCTCCCCCCGTCCCAAGGTGAAACCATCGAGCGCTGTGGTCTATGGCGTGGCTTTGCGCGACAATAGCCACATCGTCAGCGCCAGTTCCAGTGGCCTGGCCGAAATCTGGACTATCAAGTAAAGGACCAAAAGGCCCATGAGTCAGCAAGTTAACGATCGCCTCGAGACCCTGGAAAGCCGTCTCGCCTACGCCGAATACACGGTGGAGCAACTCAATCAGGAGGTGACCACCCAGGGCCGTGAGCTGGATCGGCTCAAGCACCAGATCCAGCTGCTGGTAGACAAGCTGCAGAGCGTGCAGCCAAGCCAGATAGCCAGCATGGCCGAAGAGACGCCGCCGCCGCACTATTGAGCCCAGCCGGTGTTCGGCGCCCATAAAAAAACCCGCGATAGACGCGGGTTTTTTTATTGAGCAGGCAGATCAGTGCTGGTGACCCTTGCCACCGCAACCGCCGCCGCCACAGCAACCGCCGTGACCATGGTCATCACCGTGGTCATGACCGTGATCGTGGCCGTGACCACCGCCGCAGCAACCGCCGTGCTCATGGCCGTGATCGTGGTCATGGTCGTGGCCATGATCGTGACCGCAGCCGCCGGCACCGTGAACGTGGCCGTGAGCCAGCTCTTCGGCAGTGGCGGCACGGACGTCCTTGATCTCGACCTTGAAGCCCAGGGTCACGCCGGCCAGCGGATGGTTACCGTCAACCTTGATGAACTCTTCGGACACTTCGATGACGGTCACCGGGCGGTGGCCATCGTCGGTCTCGGCCACAAAAGTATCCCCTTCAGACACTTCCATGCCATCGAACAGCTCGCCCGGCACTTCTTGCACCAGGTTCTCGTCATATTCGCCATAGGCCTGGCTCGGGGTCAGGGTGACGTCGAACGCCTCGCCCACGCTACGGCCTTCCAGCTCGGCTTCGAGGCCGGAGACCAGATAACGGGTACCGTGCAGATACACCAGAGGCTCTTTACCGACAGTGGTGTCGATGACTTCACCGTGTTCGTCGGTGACCGTGTATTCCAGCGTAACCACGCTCAGGGGAGCTACTTTCATGTCAGGGATCCTGCGGATAGAAAAAAACGGGGCCAGAATACCTCAAAAAGGCGGCCAAGCATATGATCTGCCCCCGAGCTGCGTGCTGAAAAAATCAGCAGACCACAACGGCGCCAACCTTATGCCGGATGTCTCTGGGTGACCCTGTCAGGAGCGAAACAGCCGGAGGACGGATTCGGCCTTATGGGCCATTCCGCCCTCATCAGCAACGAGAGGTCCCGAAGGCGGACTCGACCTCACGGATAATGTCGCCCGCCTCAGGTTTCGCTCTGAATGTCTGGTTGACCCTGATAAAGAACGAGAGACCCCGAGGGCGGACTCGACTTCACGGATAATGTCACCATATCAGCCACCTAAGACAGCATTTCGTATGCCTGACGGGCTCTTATTCGGGACGAAACACCCCTATGACCTGTTCGGTCTCGCGGGTCGCCTTGTCCACCTCGGCCTGGGTCTGCACCTGGGTATCCCCACAGTCGACACAGGTCACCTTCTCGACTCCATGCTCCATATACAGCATCATGTTGTCCATCTTGCCGCACGCCGGGCAAACCGCACCGGCAATGAAGCGCTTTTTACGTCTGGTTTCCATTTTTGTTACCTCCAGGCAGCATCATATCAGGGTTTTTACATGCATCACGCCATCGAATATCAGCATTTTTCCACTCCTCATCTGCAGGTCGGTGCCCGCAAGCGCTCCCCCACGGGTCAGCTGCTGCGGGTGACTCAGGGAGCGGCGCTGCTGAGACTCGGCGCCCATGAGCTGTTGCTGACCGCGGGCAGCCACTTCTGGCTGTGCGCCGATGCCCTCGCCGCCTTCACTCCCCTGGCCGGCAGCCGGGTCGATCAGCTGACCTGCTCCCTGCGCGTGGCGCAGCCCGCTCAGGCGGGCTGGGTGCAGCCCACCCCCTTGCTGGATGCCCTGCTCGGCAGCCTGGCCGGCTGGGACCGGGATCCTGACTGGCAAGGGGCTTATGGTGATCGCCTGCGGGTCATAGTGGACGAGCTGCTGACCTGCCCCATCGCCCCCCAGGCCAACCAATCGCTGCAAGCGGCCTGGCAAGCGCTGCAGGCGGGCAAGTCCGTTGATGTGCAGCCCCTCGCAGCCGCCGGTCTCGACCCCCAGTCCCTGCAGGCCCAGTGGCAGTTGCTGCAGGCGGCGCGTCTGCTTCGAAGCGGCAGCAAGCCGGCCCAGGTGATAGGCAAGCTCGGTTATCGGGATGAGACCGCGCTGGCCGAGGCTTGCCAGCAGTGGCTCGGGCAGCCCCTCGATACCCTGTCCCAGTCAGCCTCGGCCTGAGCCAAACAAGGAAAGAAATAATGGTGAAAGGGATCCAGTTTTGCGGCTCGCGGTCGCTAATAACAGACGAGTCATCCCGTTCACCATCTTCTATGCTGAACACCACACTGACCGCCCCCGTTTAGATCAACAGGACATCCGCCATGACGAGCAAGGCCAACCAATCCCAGGGCATGTTGCTGTTTCACCTCTCCGCCAGGCAATCTTTTGCCATCGGCACTCTCAAGGTGAAGGAGATAGTGCCCTACACCCAGCTCACAGCGCTGCCTCATTCGCACCCGACCGTGCTCGGCGCCGCCAGCATGCGGGGCACCACCATTCCGGTGATCGACATGGCGATGGCGGTGGGCTACAGGCCCATTGCCCGGGAGGAGATGGCCCAGTGCTTCATCATCATCACGGATTGCCGTCGCACCCTGGTGGGCTTCCTGGTGCGCGGCATCGACAAGATCACCGAGTGCAACTGGCGTGATATCGAGCCGCCGCCCCCCTCCCTTGGCAACAATGTGTTCGTGACCGGGGTGACCAAGGTCGGCGAGCAGCTGATCCAGCTGCTGGACGTGGAGCTGATCCTCTCCCGGGTCTACCCGGACGATCCCAGCCACCTCTATCCTGTGCTGACCGACGTGCAGCGCGAGCGGCTCAAGCCGATGCGGATCCTGCTGGTGGACGACTCCTCGGTCGCTCGTCGCCAGCTGATGGCGGCGCTGGATTACATCAATATCCCTTACGAGGTCTGCACCAACGGCCGCGACGCCCTCAGCCTGATGCAGGGCAAGGTGGGTCAGGGCAGCCGTATCGACATCCTGGTGAGCGACATCGAGATGCCGGGCCTGGATGGCTACGAGCTGGCGTTCGAGGTGCAGAGCGATCCCAAACTGGCGGAGGCGTATATCATCTTGCACACCTCCCTCTCCAGCGAGATCAGCGTGGAGCGCGCCCACCAGGTGGGTGCTCACGAGGCGCTGACCAAGTTTGAGGCCAACGAGCTGATCCAGGCCATGCTGCGCGGTGCCGAGCACCACGATCGCCTGCCCGCCTGATGTCTGACGATGGTGGCGAGTATCCGGCTCGCCACCCCTTGCCCCGTATGCCCAGAGCCATTTCATGCTGACAGAGAGCCACTTCCACGCCCCCTGGTGGGCCCGCAACCCGCACCTGCAAACCATATTGCCAAAGTGGCTGCGCCGGGCGCCGGCCCGCTTCACCGCCGAGCGGTTCGAACTGGCGGACGGGGATTTTGTCGATCTCGCCTGGAGCGGCCCCATCAGTCAGGATCGGCAGCCACTGCTGGTGCTGTTCCACGGCCTGGAGGGGAGCATCCACTCCCACTACGCCAAGGGGCTGTTTGCCCATCTGCAGCGCCAGGGCAAGGAGGCGGTGCTGATGCATTTTCGGGGGTGCAGCGGCGAGCCGAACCGGCTGCTGCGGGCCTATCACTCCGGCGCCATCGAGGATGCCCAGGCGCTGATCGCCGAGCTGGGCCGCCGCTTCCCCGGCAAGCCCATGGTGGCCATCGGCTATTCCCTTGGCGGCAACATGCTGGTGAACCTGCTGGCGCAGGCCTGCCCTAGAGAGCTGACGGCGGCCGTGGTGATCTCGGCGCCGCTGCAACTGGCGAGCTGCGCCGATCGAGTCAATCAGGGGTTCTCACGGGTGTACCAGAGCTATCTGCTGCGCACCATGCGGGAAAATCTGCAGAAGAAGATCCGCCATCAGACGGCGGCCCAGGCGCGCTGGCAGCCGGACCAGGTCACCCGCATCGCCACCCTGCGCGACTTTGACGAACAGGTGACGGCCCCCCTGCACGGCTTCAACAGCGCGGATCACTACTATCAGACCTGCTCGGGACTTGGGCTGCTGAGCCGCATCCCCATCCCGACCCTGATCATTCACGCCGCCGACGATCCCTTCATGACCCATGCGGTGATCCCGACACCGGAGCAGCTCTCCCCCCAGGTGCGCTATGAGCTGAGCCGCCGTGGCGGCCACGTGGGTTTCCTGCACGGTACCCCCTGGCGTCCCCGCTTCTGGCTGGAAGAGCGCATCAGCCTCTGGCTGCGGGAACAGACTCAAGGGGCCGTCTGATAGCCGTTGCGGCCCCCATCCTTGACCCGATACAGCGCCTCGTCCGCCCGCACCAGCAGCTCGCCTATGGTTTCGCCGCTGCGCAGCAGGGCGATCCCGAGGCTCGCCGTCACCTGCTCGGCGACGCTGGAATCGGCGTGGGGTATGGCGCAGATGGCCAGCTCGCTGGCGATCCGCTTGGCCACCGTCTCGGCGGCAGCCCCGTCGGCCCCGTATAGCAGGATCACGAACTCCTCACCGCCATAGCGGGCCACCACGTCCGTGGGTTCACGCAACGAGGTGCGCAGGCAGTCGGCCACCGCGATCAGGCACTCATCCCCCCGCTGGTGACCGTAGCGATCGTTGAACAACTTGAAGAAATCCACGTCCAGCAGGATCAGGGCGAGGGAGGTCTGGTGCGCCCGCACCTCCTTGAGGATCTGCTCGCTGACGGTGGCAAAGTAGCGGCGATTCGCCACCCCGGTCAGGGGATCGCTGTTGGCCATGACATCCAGCTTGCGCGCCAGCACCAGGTTGTCGTGCTCCCGCGACACCGCCAGTTCGAACCAGCCGTTGAGCATGCGCCGCCCGGTTTCCAGCACGGTGAGCAACACCACCACCGACAGCCCGTTGATCATGTTGATCGGGGACGGGCTGCCATAGGCCCGTATCAGCACAAACAGCAAGGGAGTGGCCGCCAGGCAGTAGAACAGCCGCATCTCGCTGTAAAAGGCGATGAGGGCCGTCAGCAGCAACAGGCTGACCATGTTGAAGCTCAGGCCGAATCCCCCCTTGGGATCGACCTGGGAGATGGTATGGCCGGTCGATGCCCAGACCATGCCCCAGCACAGGGCGCAGCCCCACAGCCAGGGTCGCCACAGGGAAGAGGGCTGGCGGGAGAGCCAGCGCCACAGAAGGGGCAGCAGCAGGCAGATGCCCAACATGGCGATGAGCTGCCACTCGTAGTGCCAGGGCAGGAGCCCGGTCGGCATCATCTGGGCATCCCAATAGACGTAGAAGCGGGTGATCAGAAACAGGATGGCGATGAGGTTGATGACCCAAAACCAGCGCAGCCCCCCTTCCAGCGCCCGCCGACGGGCATCGTGCAGGTGGTGCTCGAACCGGCTGGCGAGGCGACGTTGTTCAGCGGAGAGCATGGACGACCTCGCCCGGACAAACTGCTTGCGCTTGGTGGTCAGACAAAGACAATGTCCCCATTTCCATGACCGAAGATGAAACCATGATAATCCCCTGGCAAGAGCTTGATCCGGATACGCTCAACAACCTGCTCGAACACTTCGTCCTGCAAGAGGGTACCGAATACGGTGAACAGGATGTCAGCCTGACTGACAAGGTCGATGATGTCAGAAAACAACTGCAGCAAGGTAGCGCAGTTATCGTCTACAGCGAACTCCATGAGAGCATAAATATAGTTCCCCTGGAGTCCCTGCATCGTTATGCCGCCCCGGACATGCCTGAATAAGGCACCTCCCCGCTCCCACAGGCAGCGAATCCAACCAACAGATGGCATTTACAGAGAATAAACAGGAAGTGGTTCTGTGAGTGGCAGTCGCTTTCGCTGCCCCCCAGGGTTCCCACGGCCAGGGTCGGCCAGAGAACCCACTTGACCGCCCTTTGAACATCCCCTTATAACGGAACTCCCAAGGAAGAGAGAATTCTATGTCGGCCAAGCATCCCATCATTGCGGTTACCGGTTCGTCCGGTGCCGGCACCTCCACCTCCACCAATGCGTTTCGCTCCATGTTCCACCAGCTGGGGTACAACGCGGCCGTGGTCGAGGGCGACAGTTTTCATCGCTACACCCGGCCCGAGATGGACGTGGCGATCCGCAAGGCGCGCGAACAGGGACGTCACATCAGCTACTTCGGGCCGGAGGCGAATGACTTCGGCCTGCTGGAGTCCTTCTTTCAGGAGTACGGCCAGAGCGGCAGCGGCCAGTACCGGCGCTACCTGCACAGTTTTGACGAGGCGGTGCCCTTCAACCAGATGCCGGGCACCTTCACCCCCTGGCAGGATCTGCCGGGAGAGACGGATCTGCTGTTCTACGAGGGGCTGCACGGCGGCGTGGTCACCGGCGAACACAACGTGGCACGGCACGTGGACTTTCTCATCGGGGTGGTGCCCATCGTCAACCTGGAGTGGATCCAGAAGCTCATTCGCGACACCTCCGAGCGAGGCCACTCTCGCGAGGCGGTCACCGACTCCATCGTCCGCTCCATGGATGACTACATCAACTTCATCACCCCCCAGTTCTCCCGCACCCACATCAACTTCCAGCGGGTGCCGACCGTCGACACCTCCAACCCCTTCAGCGCCAAGGTGATCCCGAGTCTGGACGAGAGTATGCTGGTGATCCGGTTTCGGGGCATCAAGCAGGTGGACTTCCCCTACCTGCTGTCGATGATCGACGGCGCCTTCATGTCGAGGATGAACACTATCGTGGTGCCGGGCGGCAAGATGGGTTTTGCGATGGAGCTGATCCTGCGCCCCCTGATCCAGCAACTGATCGAAACGGGCAAGATCACCTGAGCCAAGGAGCATGTGATGCGCGCTGTACTTCTCTCGTTAACAATGGCCGCCCTGCTGGGCGGTTGCAGCACGGGCCCCGCCGCCCCCACGGTCGAGACCGGCACCATGGTGGTAAGGCCTGCGGACCACTGGCGCTACGGCGCCACCCCGCGCTATGCGCTGGCCGAGCAGTTCCAGTACGCCGGCAACAGCGCCGCCGGCTGGCTGGAGCCGGTGCAGCAGGCGGTCAGTGACGATCTCAACGGCAAGGGCTGGCAGAGCGTTCCCCTCGATGAGGCCGATGTCTGGGTCGCCATCGGGGTGGCGGGCAGCAAGGACATGAGCGATGGCGAGATCTTCTCCCGTCTCGGCATGACCCCGGGCCTGCAGGCCAAGGGAGATGCCCGCAAGGGCACCCTCGCCATATTGCTGCTCGACAGGCAGAGCCAGCAGACGGTGTGGAGCAGCGCCATCCAGCTCGCCAGCGACAGCCCCATCGATGATGCCGCCCGCCGCCAGCTCAGCCAGCAGCTCGCCGCCCAGCTGCTAGGCTCCCTGCCCGCCCGCTGAGGCCCCAAAGCACAACGGCCTGCTCGAGGCAGGCCGTTGTCGACACACGCAAGTCACAGGATTACTTGAGTTCGCAGGTGAGCTGAGTCACGCCTTTTTGAACCAGGGTGCCCTGCTTGTCCTTGTGGGAGAAGGTGGTAACGCCATCTGAGTAGCTGGCCGTGTCTTTGGGCGACTCGATGCGCCCCAGCTTGTGATAGACACCGGCATAGGGGAACTGCACCATGTCGGCCTGGGCATCATAGGTGATGGCCAACAGCTCTTCCCCACACTGATACTGACTGTACTGATATTGGGTCGGCTGCGGCATGCTACAGGCAGCCAGCCCGAACAGGGGAAGCAACATTATCATCTTTTTCATTGCACTTTCCTTATGTCATGGCGTTATCGACGGGACAAACTACAACTATCAAGCTTCAACGATTTGATAACTATGGGTAATTTCGACCGCTTTTTCCAACATCAGGGAAACTGAACAATACTTTTCCATCGACAGGTCGACCGCGCGGGCCACCTGTTTCTCGGCCAACCCCTTGCCGGTCACGACGAAATTCAGATGGATCTTCTCAAAGACCCGGGGGACCGAGTCGGCCCGTTCCCCTTCCAGCTCCACATGGCACGCGGTCACAACCTGACGCGCCTTCTCCAGGATGGAGACCACATCGATGGAGCTGCAACCACCGACCGCCAGCAGGATCATCTCCATCGGGCTGGCACCTTCGCCCGGGTTCGCGCCGTCCAGCGTCACCTGATGACCGGACTCGCTCTGACCCACAAACTTCATGCCTTCCACCCAGCTGACCTTGGCTTTCATCTCACATTTCCTCTCAATGACAACGGTTATAACGCTCATAGCATACCTCAGCCAAGGCCCGAGTGGCACATGTCCCATTATCTTGTGCACTTCCAGCGGAAATAGATCGAAATCAACATCTTCCGACCTCTTCTTACCTAGAATGGCCGGGATGGCGCAGCAGAACGGCGCAAGATGGCGCGGGCAAAAGTCCCCAAAGCCTTGTCAGCACAGACAAAGGCTCTTATTCTACTGCGACCCAATACAAGGAATGGCAAGCTTGGCAACTTGCCCGGACGCACGAGTCCATAAAAAAGACACTACAGAGGAAGTCTCATGATCATTGGCAAACCGCAAAGCGATCCCACCCTTGAGTGGTTCTTGTCGCATTGCCACATTCATAAGTATCCCGCCAAGAGCACCCTGATCCACGCCGGTGAGAAAGCGGAAACCCTCTATTACATCGTCAAGGGGACCGTCGCCGTCTTGATCAAGGACGACGAAGGCAAGGAGATGATCCTCTCCTACCTGAACCAGGGTGATTTCCTGGGCGAGATGGGGATGTTCGAGGAGAACGAGAATCCGGAGCGCTCCGCCTGGGTACGTGCCAAGGGAGCTTGTGAAGTCGCCGAGATCTCCTACAAGAAATTCCGCCAGCTGATCCAGGTCAACCCGGACATACTGCTGCGCCTCTCCGGCCAGATGGCCAAGCGCCTGCAGCACACCAGCCAGAAGGTCGGCAACCTCGCCTTCCTGGACGTGACCGGCCGGATCGCCCAGACCCTGCTGAACCTGGCCAAACAGCCGGATGCCATGACCCACCCGGATGGCATGCAGATCAAGATCACCCGTCAGGAGATTGGCCAGATCGTCGGCTGCTCTCGCGAAACCGTCGGCCGCATCCTCAAGATGCTGGAAGAGCAAGAGCTCATCTCTGCCCACGGCAAGACCATAGTGGTGTTTGGTACCCGCTGATCGGCAGCAGCCCGCGCCGTCAGATAAAAGGCTGCTCCGGCAGCCTTTTTCGATCGTCTTCCCCTATAATCGTACCCCTCTCGGCCTCAACCAAGCGAGTAGCTATGCATCTTCAATGCCCAATCTGTCGTGGTGCTCTGCATCTTCATGAAGCCTCCCGCGGGGTCTATTGCGACAAGAAACACCACTTCGACCCGGCCCCGGAAGGCTATCTCGATCTTATCCCCGGCAAGAAGGATCCCAAGGACAGCGACAGCCGCATGCTGATGCGCGCCAAGCGCCGCTTCCTGGAACAGGGCCACCAGCTGCCGCTGGTAGAGGCCATGGCGAGCCTGCTGGCCCCTCTCGGCACCTCTGAACTCATCCACCTCGGCTGTGGCGAAGGCTACTACTGCCGCGTCCTGGCCGAGCGCCTGCCGGGCTGGCGCTTCGGCGGCTTTGATCTGGCCAAGAACGCCATCTTCGCCGCCAACAAGGCGCAGCCGGAGGGCCACTTCGTCATCGCCGATCCGGCCAAGGCCCCGCTACTCCCTGGCACGGCCCAGGTGCTGCTGGTCAATGACCTCAAGATCAAGACAGAACAGTTGGTCAGCTGGCTGGCACCGGGTGGCTATCTGCTCTACCTGCAGCCAGGCCCGCGCCACCAGTGGCAACTGAGGACCAGCCTCAACCCGGTGAGCATGGAGCACCCCTTGAGCTGGCCTGCCCTGACCGGGCTCAACCCGCTGCAACAGGTGCGCTGCCAGTTCTCCATGACCATGGATCAGGGCCTGCGCAGCCACATCCTGGAGACCAGCCGCCTCGGCTGGCGAGCGAGCGGTGAACAGCGCCACGCCTTCACCCATCAGGGACCGGATGCGCTGGAACAGGATCTGTTGCTCGGCCTGTGGCAAAAGCCGCTCTGACGACATGCGTCCTGCCATGAAAAAAGGCCCCGAGGGGCCTTTTTTATTGTGTCATTTACCTTCTTTTACGCTATATGGCGCTGTAAAAAGCAATATGAACAACATGAATCACTGCTGCAACGGGCGTCCATTGACTGTGTAGGTGAGCGTCCCGGCCGGCGCCGAAATGGCCTGCTGATCCAGGGTTCTGCCGCCGCAGACCACGGCGGCACGGCTTGGCTCGCTCGCCTCTGGCACGTTGACATGGAACTTGTTCATCAGCCCGGCGCTCAGGCGGTGATTGGCCAACCGGAACTGCAACAGACCGCTCCGGGTCTCCACCTGCAACTGGCAGTCACCACCCGTGACCTTGGCACCATCATCCCCGTAGCTGAAGCCATAGGCGCCATGCAGCGCCGGGTAGACATAGCTCGGCAGCTGACTCTGAGGATCGTAGTAGCCCACCAGGGTAGTCACCGGCACCCCGAAGCCCTGCGGCTTGCGCGGAGCTCGGGTGTCCACCGGCGCCCCTTCCTGCCAGCGGCTGCCATCCGAGGTGTAGCTCTTCTTGAAGCCACGGGAGACGGTGATCTGCTGACCGTTGATGAAGAGCACGCTGTTGTAACCGGCGTTGTGATCGACGGTGAGGATCCGGCCCGCGTTGGCGGCCGAGGCGGGGGGCGGCTGGATGTTGCGCGTCCAGTTGCCATCCCACATGGCCACCTTGACCAGATCGTATTCCGCCAGCAGGGCCGCCAGCTTGGCCTCCCCCAGGCTGTTCATGGGGGCGCTCACCTGCTCCAGGGCCTCGACCTTGTGCTGATAGGGCTCCATGGTCGCTGTGGTCGCATTCCACTTGCTGAAGCCGGTCACCGAGCGGGCATCGAACACCGCCTTGCTCTCGAGGAAGTTCTGTATGATGGCCGCCGAGTTCGGGGTGTAGAGGGTGAAGCGATTGAAGCTGGAGAGGGGCGCGCCCCCCGCCATGGCATCCAGGCCAAACGGACGGCCGTCGAAGGGGGCCTGGCACTGGCCGTCGAGGCAGGTGCTCTGGCCATTGCGGCTGACCCCGAAGTTAGGAATGAAGCGGTTCTTGTCCCCGTCCCAACCCCAGCTGGAGTTGGCGGCCTCGGCGCTGCGGTGCACCGAGCCGGCGAAGCCCCCCACATAGTGGCCGAGACCATAGTTGTGACCCACCTCGTGGCTGAACTCGTTGCCAAGGGAGCTGTCGAGGGTGACGATGCCACCGCCGCCAGAGCCGCCGTGCACCTGCACCCCGTTGGCGTACTTGCCGCGGCTGTTGTGGGCCGCCAGCTGGGCCACCACATAGGGATGGCTGTTCTCCCCCTCCCCTGCCGTGCTGTTGATGCCGTAGTTGGCGTTGTCGATACCAAGGGAGACCAGCTCCTTGCCGATGCGCTGGCGCATGGTGCCCTCGTGCCAGCCCCCCTGGCTGGGATCAAAGTCCGTGAGCAGGGTGCCATCCGGCAGCATCACCTCGCTCAAGGAGAGCGGTGCGTACTGGCTGACGATGAGCCGGCTGGTGGGCACCGTCTGGAAATACTCCCGATGCGCCTCGGGATCCTTGGCAAAATCGAACTCGTTGCGGGGAGAGGTGAGCATGCCGATGTCGATGGTGTGGATGAGCAGCTCGCTCGGCGCCCCTATGTCGAGCCCGTTCAACTCGCCGCTCAGCGCCCCCTGGCTCAGTTGCAGGTTGAGGCCAGGCAGGATCCACTCTGCCGGCAGCACGGCGCTCCAGGCATCGGTCGCATAGCGAAGGCCGTTGTTCTCAAGCTCCCCGTCCCGGATCCACTGGCCCCCCACGAACTTGAACTGCAGCGTCTGGCCACGAGAAATCGTCGCCTGGCGACCGCTGTAATGGATGGTCGAGTTGTAGCCGGCGTTGGAAACGACCCGCACCATCTTGCCGGTCAGTGCGGCGTCGCCCGGCAGCTGGATATCCCGCACCCAGCGCCCGTCCGCGGTCTGGATGGTCACCAGGGCATGGGGTTGCAACTTGCCCTGCAGGAAGGCGCCGGCGGGATCGCTGAGCTTGGCCAGCTCGCCGCTGCTGTTGATGACGCCGCTGGTGCCGGGGCCCGGGGTGAAGTCGACCCCCTCCTCCGGTGAACCTTCCAGGTAGTAGGCCGGTTTGGGCAACTGATCCGGGCCATTGAGGGTCAGGGCACCGAGCAGGCGACCGGCACCATCCCTGGCCGTCAGCTGCATGGGCACGCTGGCGTCGGCCTGCAGGGGCCGCACCAGCAGCAGGCTCTTGCGCTCGGCCACCAGCCTCGGCTGATTGTCCCCCTCCTTGGGGTGGGCCGGCAGGATCTGGCTCTGGGCAAACTGCACCTGGGCCGCGAGGGAGCCTTGCAGATCATTGATGGGGGGCCTGTCGTTGAACGGCAGGGAGGGGGGCGCCTGGACCGCGGCCAGCAGAGGGCCGCTTGCCAGCGTGGCCATGATCAGACTGGCGATGTGCGTTTTTTTCATTGTCATGGTTTTCATCCTGTTGGGCATGTCCACATGCCTTGTTGTAAGAAGCCTGATGGAACAGGTGACGGCTCCTCGGCTCCGCCCCCATCCACTTATTTGAATCTCTGTGCTGGGGTGGCAGGTTCGTCCAGAACCTGTCACCACTCAGCGCTGTTTATCGGTTCTGGCTCGGCCCCTTGGCCTCGCTCACCCCGGGATCCCCGGCGGCGATGCGGCTGCTCAGAGTCTGGTGGATCACCCGCCACTGGGACGCGAAGAAGATCCCCTCCTGGCGACCGACATACATGAGGTTGGCGGCGCCATTGGGTTCTGTGTCCTTGGTGTGCCACAGCCCCAGGTTATGGCCCAGCTCATGGGCCAGGGTCAGGGACTGGCCCAGCTCGGTGGCATTGCCGGGACAGGCGGCGCGATAGCCGGCACGGGGTGGCGCATCGGTCGGCCCCGAGCCCGTGGATGAGCCCCCGCCAGTGCCGGGGCATGGCCGAGCATCATCCTTGGTGAGTCGCATCACATAGAGATTGGAGAAGACCAGCTCCTGGTTCGGGATCCAGCCCTCCTTGATCGGCGCGGCCTGCTCGATACGCCCTGCGTCGGTAGAGTAGCCATCGCCATCCTTGTCCCACTCGTGCACCAGCACGCCGTTGTCGACCCAGCTGAGCCGGATGTTGTAGGGGGCATAGCGGCGGCTGATGTCGCGCTGGATCAGGACGCCGTCATCCCAGAGATGGGTCCTGGCCTCGCCGGGGAAGGCGATGTAGCTGTAGGAGAGGGTCACCGCCTTGGGTGCCGTGACGATGAGGCGTACCAGATCGACCCGCTCGCCGTTGGCCAGGATCTCCAGGTTGGTCTCCCCCTCCTGCAGCCCGCTCAGCACCAATCGGTCCTCTCCCTCTCCCTGCTGGATCTGGAGCGTCGCCAGCGCCGGATCCGCGATGACGTAGTTCAGCACCTGGGCCTCGGCCCCCGGCAGCTTGCGGACGTGGAGCAGCTCCTGGCCCCCCGCGCTGCTCAGCAACTTCTCCTTGAGCGGACGGCTGAGGCCGGGGTCGAACGCGAGCTGGTTGGCGGGATCCGCCAGCACCTGGGCATAGGGATAGAGCGCCTGCTCCTGTACCCCCTCCGCATTGAGCCAGAATTGGCCCGCTTCGTTGCGCTTGAAGCCCTGCTTGCTGGCTCCGGCCAGGTAGCGCAGGGTGAATTGGTAGTCCCGATCCGCCAGCACCGAGATGGGGGCGCTGGGGGTGAAAGTAGTGCCGGTGCTGAAGGTCAGGGGCCCGTCATAGAGCACCTCGCCGCTGGCGGGATCGGTCAGGCGCAGCGCAAACTGGCGGTTATTGCCACCCCAGACCCCCTCTTTGACCTGGAAGCTGCGAATGGACAGCCGCTCCCCCAGCAGTGGCAGGCCGGAGCCCGGGATCCACAGGGGGCGGCTCAGCTCGCTGCCTACCGCCATGAGGAGGCTGCTGTTGATGACGGGGCCCTCATCCCAGAGTGCCCCCAGGGCGAGCTGATTGACGGGATGCTCCAGCGCCGGATCATAGACGGTGACCGGCAGCGAGAAGGTGGTGGTGACACTCCCCCACCCCTTGAAGCCATCCACCGTGGGCAGGCCATTGTCCTTGACCTGATACTGGGCCACATAGTGGCCGGGCTGCTGGGTATTGACCCCGCTCTTCTGGCTGATGCGGGTGCTGAGCTCCCCATCTTCCGCATCCCAGGCGGTCAGCAAGGGGGCGAAGGCCGCGCCCAGGGGCAGCTTCTGGGGGAAATTGTTGACCAGGCCCTCCTGGCTGTAGATCTGGGGAGCGCTGTTGTCTTTGCGAAACTCGCCGGTCGTGCTGCTCTGTTGAGCCATCGCCAGCGGGCTGATATTCAGGATCGCCAGCCCCAGGATGGAGAGTTTGCCCATCCACTGCGTGCTGTCTTGGTGCATTGAAAATATCCTCGGTGCGCATAGCGCTGATGTACGACGTTCTGATAGCAGATTGGGAATATCTGGCAGGTCGGGAAGGTGGGTGGAGAAAGCAATGGGGCACCGGGCCCCATTGCTTGGGTCATGATGTCACTCAGTTACAGCTGGCAGCACCCTGGTCAACCCAGACGGCGGCCTTGCCGGGCTCGTCACCCTTGGTCCAGTACTGGGCCTTCCACTTGCGACCGTTGTGGTTGGTCAGGTCGCCGGCGTTATAGGCCACCCCGGCATTCCAGCCGAGCTGCACCGCACTCAGCAGCTTCCACTGATCCGCGGTCTGGCTTGGCTCGTTGCCCTGGGTCCAATACTTGGCTTGCCACACTAGCTGCTTGTGGCTCACCTTGGCATTGGTGTTGTAGACGGCGCTGGCGCTCCAGGCCGGGTGGTTGGCCGCATCCGGATCGGTTGCCTCACAGCCACCCCCAGTGCTCGCCGGTTTGACGGTCAGACGGGTGCCGGCACTGGCATCCAGAGAGCCGTCGGTGACCACCAGGCTCAGGTCATAGGCGGTGTCGCTGGTGACGCTCGGGCCTGTGACTACCAGGGTCGCGCTGTTCTGACCGGTGGCGGTGAGACCCGCAGGCAGGCTCCACTGATAGGTCAGGGCGTCGCCGTTCGGATCGGAGGCGGTGGCCTTGATGGTCACCTGCTTGCCGGATTCGACGCTGGCGGTGGCCGGTACCGTCACTACGGGCGGCAGGTTAGGCTGCGGCGCCTTGTTGGTCACCACCACCTGATCCTTGGCCGTGAGGTTGTGATCGTCGGTGACGGTCAGCTCGAACACCAGGTTGATGTCGGCGCTGACGGCGTCCAACACTACCCGGGCCTTGGCCTGAGTAGCATCGAGCAGGCTGACCTGCGGGCCAGAGACCTGCTTCCAGCTGTAGCTCAGCACACCGCTCTCGGGGTCATGGGAGGCGGCGCCGTTGAGGGTCACCTCGGCCGGGCCTGTGACGCTCAGATCGCTACCTGCATTGGCCACGGGCGGCTTGTTGACCGGTGGCGTGGTGCCGCCGTCCCCGTTGCCGAGCCCTTCGTGCATGGCGTTCAAGATGTCGCCGTTATCCGCATCGATCTCCCAGGCGAACAGGCCGCCGAGCTGGTTGGCCAGCACGTACTGCCCCTTGGCCTTGACCGAGCGATCGTTGTCGAAGCTGATGAGATCGCCGGTGCTCGCCTTGAAGACGTAAGGCGCTTCCGCCGTTTCGTCATAGCCCTGCTCCCAGCCCGCGCCCATGCGGTTGTTGACGATATCGCGGTAATCCACCACGCCATTCTCCCAGGTGCCCTTGATGGGACCGGTCGCACTGCCGGTGAAGGGGTTGCCGGCCTGATAGCCATTGACCCCGGTCCAGCCACGGCCATACATGGCCGCACCGACCACGACCTTGCCCGGAGTCACACCCTGGCCGAGCAGCGCCTTGACGCCCTTGTCGGTGGTGTACTTGGTGGCCGGATCCCAGCTTGATGCATAGAGGTTGGTCTGGTGAGCCAGGTTCTTCAGATCGAAGGCGCCGCTGAAGTCGTAGCTCATCAGGAAGATGTAATCCATGTACTGCTGGGCAGCCTGATAGTCCACCTTGGCAATCTTGTCGCCGCCGGCGCTGATGGCCGAGGTGAGCTCATACTGGCGGCCGGTCTCGGCTTCCAGCTCGTCCAGCATGGCGCGCAGCTCTTTCATCAGGGCCACATAGGTGGCGCCATCGTTCGGGCCACCCAGATTGGGGTTGGCACCCTGGCCACCCGGGAACTCCCAGTCGATGTCCACGCCATCGAAGAATTTCCAGGTCTGCAGGTACTCCTTCATGGAGGCGACGAAGGTGTCGCGCTTGGTCTTGTCACTGAAGAAGTAGAAGGGGTCGGACAGGGTCCAGCCACCCACGGAAGGCAGGATCTTGAGGTTTGGGTTGGCTTTCTTCAGCGCCATCAGGTTGCCGAAGTTGCCCTTGTAGGGCTCGTCGAAGGCGGTGAGATTGCCCTGCCCCATCTGGACCGCGGCCCAGGGATCATGGATGGAGACCTTGAAGTCCTCACGGCCGGCGCAGGAGCGCTGCAGTGCCTCGAAGCTGCCTGAGATCTCTTTCAGGCTGTCGTTGATGCCGTTACCGCCACAGATGGGGGTGAAGCCATAGAGGATGTGGGTCAGGTTCTTGGCCGGGATCTTGTCCACGGTGAACTTGCGGCCATAGACGCCCCACTCCACGTAGTAGGCCCCGACCACCTTGCCGGCCTTGTTGGTGTAAGGCTTGTTGTTCTCTTGCAGGGGCGCATTGAGCGGCGCCAGGTGGCTGCCGTCCGTGTCGGCCACCACTATCTCCTTCTTGTCGGATAGGGTGCAGCCGTCGGCGTTGCACAGGGCCACCTGCATCTGATAGCGGCCACCCTTGGTGACCTTGAAGTTGGCGGTGCCCGCCGCACTGGCGGCGCCGGACCAGACTTCCTTGCCATCGAGCAGTACCTTGGCGGTCTGGCCCACATCGCCGGACCAGAGGTTCCAGGTCACGCTGACCGGGGCGCCGTCCTTGTGGACAGTGACCAGCTTGTTGTAGGAGGTGGCGGCCTGATCGACCTGGATGATGGCGAACTTGGTTTCACCCCAGCCGATGGTGGGTTTGCCGGGGGCGGCAGCGAGGGCGGAGGTAGAACAGAGCCCCCCGACCAGCAATGCCAGCAGGGAATGTTTTGGACTGAACATAGTTGAACTTCCTTATTTCGTTATTGGTATGAACAACGAAAAAGGCAACGCGACCGGACAGGTAACGCAGACAACATCGATACCATGGCTTGGCTCCATGGACGATACAACCTGTGGTGGCCCCGCTATCCTAGGTGCTTTGACCCTTAGACCGGAGGCTTTGCGTCCCGGACTTTCATCCGGTTTGCCTTTTTTGCACAACTTGATTTGCGATGAAAATAATCGCCGAATGACTATAGATGAGAGAAATGATCCCGCCACCTAGTAGAAATGACAGTAACAGGGACTCACTTTTTTCAGTTGGCCGCGATCATGCATATAACATGGCGCCAACATCGCCCATGCACTGGGATGAGAACCATTATCACCAATACAGGTCAATGATGGATTCTGTGATTGCAGTCACGCTATGGGCAACAAGAGACTGTTCATCAGGGCCCGCAGCTTGAGGGGCTTGACCGGTTTGCTGACATAGCCGTAGCCATGCTCGCGGATCTGTGCCTGCAGCTCGCTCTTGCGATCCGCGCTGATGATGATGCCGCCAATCTCGTTGCCATGGGCCAACCGGATCATGTGCAGCGCCTGCAACCCCGTCTTGCCATCGTCCAGGTGATAGTCGGAGAGCACCAGCCTGGGCAGGAAGCCACCGGCGATGAGATCCTCCGCCTGGGCCAGGCTCTGGGCACAGACTACCTCGCAGCCCCAGCGCCCCAGCAGGGAGTGCATGGCGGTGAGTATGTCTTCCTCGTTGTCGATGCAGAGGATCTTGATCCCCTCCAGCTGGCTGTCGCGCACCGCTGGGGCTGCTACCTGGGTCGGCATCACGGGCCGGGTCGCCAGGTTCAGGGTGATGGAGAACACGGATCCCGCCTGGGGCCAGCTGCGCAGTGAGAGCGGGTGCCCCAGCACCAGGGAGATGCCGCGGGCGATGGCGAGGCCGAGGCCGAGGCCCTGCTCACGGGCGGTGCGGGAGTGATCGAGACGGGAGAACTCGTCAAAGATCGCCTCCTGCTTGTCCAGGGGAATGCCGGGGCCGTTGTCCCACACCTCGATGCGAACCTTGTCACCAAGCCGGCGGCAGCCGAGCAGCACCCGGCCCCCCGGGTTGTAGCGAAACGCATTGGTGAGGAAGTTTTGCAGCACCCGCCGCAGCAGGCGCACATCGCTGTAAACGGCGAGCTTGCTCTCCACCACGGAGAACTGGATATCCCCCGCCTGGGCCAGCACCCCGAACTCCGCCTTGAGGTTGTCAAACACCTCCCGCAGGGCGAAATCGAGCTTCTTGGCCTTGAACTTGCCGGCTTCGAGCCGCGAGATGTCCAGCAGATCCGTGATGAGATCCTCGGTCGCCCCCAGGGCATCGTCGATGTGACGGGCGATGCGCACCTGCTCCGCCCTCTGCTCCGCGCCCTGCACCCCCGGCAGCATCTCCAGCAGGGAGGAGGTGAACAGCTTGGCCGCATTCAGCGGCTGGGTGAGATCATGGCTCACCGCCGCGAGGAAACGGCTCTTGGAGTGGTTGGCCCGCTCCACCTGCTGGTTCACCAGCAATAGCTGGCGGTTGAGCTCGGAGAGCTCGTGGGTACGCTCCGCCACCCGCGCCTCCAGGTGTTCGTTGGCCTCTCGCAGCACCCGCTCCGCAGCCCGGAACGGGGTGATATCGGTGAAGGTCATCACGAAGCCCCCCGCCGGCATGGGGTTGCCCTGCATCTCGATCACCCGGCCATCCGGGCGCTCCCGCGCCGAGACATGGGGGCTGCCGCGCTGCATGAAGGCGACCCGCCGCGCCACATGGGCCTCGAGCTCACCGGGGCCGCACAGCCCCTGCTCGGCGTTGTAGCGAATGATCTCCTCGATGGAGCGTCCCACCTGGATGAGGCCGGGGGGATAGTGGAACAGCTCTATGTAGCGCCGGTTCCAGGCCACCAGTTTGAGCTCTCTGTCCACTACCGAGATGCCCTGCCCCATGTGCTCTATGGCCCCCTGCAGCAGGCCGCGGTTGAAGCGAAACACGTCGGAGGCCTCGTCCACTATGGTGGCTATCTCCTCGAGCTGCATGTTGCGCCCCTGCAGGGCCGAGGCGAGCACCAGGCGGGCGGAGGAGGTGCCAAACACCCCGGCCAGCAGCCGCTCCGTGTGGGCGATGAGATCGGCCGATGCCTGCATCTGGGGCGCCAGGGTGCCGCCATGCTCGCCGGCGAAGCGACCGAAGGCGCGCTTGACCCGGCTCGAGCCGACGAAACGGGCCGCCAGCATCTCCAGCTCCTTGACCGAAACCCGCGCCTGATAGAGGGCCGCCTGATCCTGGCTCGGCTTGCCGACGAAGTTGGCGGCCTGCAGCCGCTCGCTCACCGCCGCCCGTGACAACAAGGATCCCGCCACATAGCCGACCAGGTTGAGCAGCAGGCTGATGAAGATGCACCAGGCCCCCAGGCTCAGATCCCGAAACGCGGGCCAGTTGGGCGGCGCCAGCAGCGCCTCCAGGGGGGAGCCTGCCAGCAGACCGCTTTCCGCCAGCAGGGTGAGGAACCAGAGGCTGACCCCGAGGGAGAGACCGAGGTAGACCCCCTTGCGATTGCCGTGACGCCAGTAGAGGCCGAGCAAGAGCGCCGGGGCGAACTGGGCCACGGCGCCGAACGACAGGTAGCCGATGCGCGACAAGCTGGTGAGATCCCCGAGCCAGAGGTAGAGCGCCCAGGCCGCCAGCAGGATCAACAGGATGGCGCCGCGGCGTACCTGCAGCAGCAGCCGCATCAGCCGCTCGTCCCGCCCCTGTTGCCAGAAGCGGCGCAGCAGCACGGGCAGCACCAGATCGTTGCTGACCATGATGGCCAGGGCGATTGTGCAGACGATCACCATGCCGGTGGCCGCCGAGGTGCCGCCTAGGAAGGCCAGCATCGCCATGCCATCGTAGCCCAGCGACATGGGCAGGCTGATGACATAGGTGTCCGAGCCCATGCCGGCCCCTACCCACTGCTTGCCCGCCAGGGCCAGGGGCCAGATGAAGAGCCCCATCAGGAACAGATAGAGCGGGAACACCCAGCGCGCCCAGTGCAGATCCTGGCCCTGGTTGTTCTCCACCACAGTCACGTGGAACTGGCGCGGCAGGCAGATGACGGCGCACATGGCCACCAGGGTATAAATCGCGAGCTCCAGCAGGCTGCCGGGGGAGACGGCCACCACGGCGTCGAGGAAGTCGCTGGCCACCAGGGTGCGGGCCTGGCTCGGCTTGGCGATGATGAGCCAGAGCGCGAAGCCCCCCACCGCCATGAAGGCCAGCAGCTTGACCAGGGACTCGAAGGCGATGGCGACCACCATGCCTCTGTGGTGCTCGGTGGCATCCAGGTTGCGGGTACCGAACAAGATGCTGAACAGGGCCAGTATCATAGTGACACCGAGCGCCAATCCCCCGGTATTGCCAGTGGGTCCGACTGGTACCGAGTTGGCCATCAGCATATCCAGCCCGGTCACGATCGCCTTGAGCTGCAACACCAGGTAGGGAAGTATCCCCATGACGGCTATCAGGGTGATCACCATGGCCAGTCGCTGGGACTTGCCGTAGCGGGCGGCGATGAAGTCGGCAATGGAGGTGATGTGTTCGCGCTTGGCCACCAGGATGAGGCGCGCCAGCAGGCGCCAGCCAAACAGGAACACCAGCATGGGACCGAGGTAGATGGGCACGGGGGACCAGGGGGATTCGCTGGCCTGACCGACTGTGCCAAAGAAGGTCCAGGAGGTGCAGTAGACCGCGAGCGACAGGCTGTAGAGCAGGGGCTGCCCCTTGAGGCGGCGACGCTTGCTCTTGTCCGCCACGAAGGCGATGAGGAACAGCAAGCCCAGGTAGGCGAGCGACATCCCGATCAGCAACCATCCTTGGTGCATCTAGCTAATTCCCTTGTCCAGAAAGGTTGAAGGCCCCGCCACTCCAGAGAGCCGGCGGGCCCATGTCATGCACTGCGGGATGCGTCACTCACGCCGGCGTCCCCTCCGCCGGCACACGCAGGCGCAAGACGAAGACCGGCAGCACCACCAGTATCATGAGGAAGAAGATGCCGCCACCGAGCGGCTCGAACAGCACACCACAGATAGTCATCAGGGCGGCCACCATCATGCCGAGGCCAAGGGCCGCATAGAGCCCCTGGGTCGGGATCATCTGCTCGGCGGGCAGCTGGCGGGTCATGAAACGTATGGCCCCCAGGTGACTGACGCAGAAGGTCACCGCGTGCAGCAGCTGGCCGAGCACCAGCACCCACAGTTCGCTGGAGGCACCGAGCAGGCTCCAGCGCACCACGCAGCCGACGGCACCGACCAGGAACAGGGTCTGGGCGTTGAGCCGCTGCAGGAAGCGCTTGTCGGCGGCAAACATGCAGATCTCCGCCACCACCCCGAGGGCCCACAGGTAGCCGATGACGGTGCCGCTGTAGCCTTCGGCCTTCCAGTAGATGGCGCTGAAGCCGTAGTAGGCTGCATGACTGCCCTGCAGCAGGGCCGTGATGAGCAAGAAACGCCGCACGGAAGCTGACTTCAGGGTATCCCTCAAAGACGCCCTGGCCCGCTCCCCCTGCAACTCCTGGGGCGCCGGATTGAGCGGCAGCACGCTCAACAGCAGCATCAGCAAGAGGCCGGCCACCATGGTATGCAGCACCCATTCGCTGCCGAAGTTGCCCACCAGGGCTCCGACGAGCGTGGAAGCGACGATGAAGGCGAAGGAGCCGCACAGCCGCACCTTGCCGTAATCGAGGTGAGTCTGTACCACCATGCGGGTGGCCAGCGCCTCTCCCACCGGCATCAGGGTCGGGTAGATGAAGTTCGCCACCAGGGTCAGCGCTACCAGCCACCAGAGGCTGTGGCTGACATAGAAGCCGAGGAAGGCCAGCAGACTCAGCAGGCAGAGCAGACGGGTGATCGGCAGCAAGTGCCCCGCCCCCTTGATCCGCCCCATGATCAGCAGATTGCCGGCGAAACGTATCGCCATGCCGGCCCCGAGCAGCAGACCTATCTGTTCGGCGCTCACCCCTATCCCCTCCAGCCAGAGCGACCAGAACGGCAGATAGGCGCCATAGACGAAGTAGAAGGCACCAAAGAACAGGGCTAACCAGGAGAAGGCGGGCATAGGAACTCGGCAAGGGTGCAAGGGGCACAAATGATAACCGATTTCGGGGCGGCGATCCCCTGGCACATGGAAGAATAAAAATCATAAATATCAATAAAGTTGAACCTTTGCCACCGCCCCCTGTCTACTCGATTAACACCACCTCCTGATGCGTGTTGCAATCCTTCCACCCGCCCCGTGCGGGTTTCTTTTTTAGCAGGCCTCAGCCCAGGTCCGCCATGCCGCAAGCGTGAGCCTGCTGCAACTCCTCAGCCCCCAGCACCAGCTCCTGGCCCTCGGTCAGCCGCGCGATGACGAGATCGATGAAGCGGCGCACCCGGGCGGGCTGCGCCGCGCGACTGCCGTAATAGAGATAGAGGCTGTAGTCGCTGCAGACATGATCCAGCAGCAGCGGAATGAGCCGCCCGGCGCGAATATGGGGCGCCGCCGTGGATCCGGCAAACTGGCCCATGATGGTCCCGCTCAGCGCGGCGCGCAGCTCCACCTCCTCGTCATTGGTGGAAAAAGCCGGGGTCACAAGCCGCTCCTGCACCTCCTCTCCGACTTGCACCCGCCAGGGGGCAATGCGCCCGTCATTGCTGCGGCGAAAGGCGCTGCAACGGTGCGCACCAAGATCCTGCAATCCCCGGGGAACCCCGTGCTTGCGCAAGTAGACAGGGCTCGCACAGATGATGAGCTGCAGCGGAAACAGGCGGCGGGCGATCAGCCCCTCCTCCGGGGCATTGCCCAGCCGAAAGCCGACGTCCACCCTGTCCGCCACCCAGTTGCCGACCCTGTCATCGAGCTGGATCTCAGGCTGCACGGCGGGATAGAGGCGGCAATATTCGTCGAGCACCGGGCCTATGAGCGGCTGCAGCACGGTGCGCGGCCCGACGATGCGCAGCGGCCCGGCGTTCTCCTCCCGCGCCTGTCGCACCGTCTGCAGCGCCTGCTGCAAGCCGAGCAGTGAGGGCTGAGTCGCCTCCAGGAAGCGCTGCCCCTCCTCGGTCAGCGACATGCTGCGGGTGGTGCGATGAAACAGGCGAACCCCGAGATAAACCTCCAGCTGTCCCAGCGCCTTGCTGGCGGCCTGGGGCGAGATCTGCTGCGCCTCGGCGGCCTTACTGAGATTACCAAGCTCGGCGGTGTGCACGAAGGTGGTGATGGAACGCAATTCGTTGATCATGGGGGATCCCGGCAATTTACATCATTTGGTTGTAATTAATTCACCACTTTACCTTCTAGTGCAATCCCTATGATGCGCCTAAAGTTCACGCCATCGGCACACCCAGTGCCAGCCACAGGACTCTCCCCATGGATAACTTCAGCTTCTACAACCCGACCCGCATCGAATTTGGCAAAGACAAGGAACAGCAAATTGGCGCCATCCTGGCCGAGCATGGCATCAAGAAGGTGCTGCTGACCTATGGCAGCGAGCGCATCAAGCGTGATGGCCTGTTCGCCACCGTCAGCCAGAGTCTGGCAGCCCACGGTATCAGCCTGGTGGAGTGTGGCGGCATCGTCAGCAACCCCCTGCTGTCCAAGGTGCGCGAGGCCATCGCCCAGGCTCGCGACCATCAGGTGGATGCGGTACTCAGCGTGGGCGGGGGATCCGTGCTCGACAGCAGCAAGGCCATCGCCGCCGGCACCCGTTACGAGGGGGATGTGTGGGACCTCTTCATCGGCAAGGGGGAGATCGCCTCGGCCCTGCCCATCTTCGCCATCCTGACCCTGGCGGCCACCGGCAGCGAGATGAACGCGGGCGCCGTCGTCACCAACGAGGTGACCAAGGAGAAGTTTGCGATCAATTCGGTACACACCTTCCCGCGGCTTTCCATCGTCAACCCGGCGCTGATGCAGACGGTGTCCCGAGACTATCTGGTCTACTCAGCCGCCGACATCATTGCCCACGCCATCGAGGGCTATTTCACCGCCAGCATGCAGCCCCGCCTCCAGTCCCGACTGGTGGAATCCGTCATCGCCACCGTGCTGGAGACGACCGAAGCCCTGCTGGCCGATCCCCTCGACTATGATGCGCGCGCCGAGTTTGCCTGGGCGGCGACCCTGGCGCTCAATGGCATCACCTATGCCGGCACCTCGGGATTTGGCTACCCGAACCACATGATGGAGCACTCCCTCTCGGCCCTGTTCAACGTGCCCCACGGCGCCGGTCTGTCGGTGATCATGCCGGCCTGGATGAAGTGGTATCAGGAGCACAATCCGGCCCAGTTCACCCGCTTCGCACAGCAACTGTTTGGGGTGGCGACGGTGCAGGAAGGCATAGCCGCACTGGAGGCCTGGTTTGACAAGATAGGGACCCCGACCCGGCTATCGCAACTGGGCATCACGGCGCAGCAGCTGCCCGCCATCGTTGACAATGTGCTCGGCAACGCCCGCTGGTTCGGACTGGCTGACACCTATGACAGGGAGGTGGTGAGCCGCATACTGAGGCTGGCCCTCTAGGCTCACATCACCCAAGCGGGCACCGCCGATCCCCTGGCGGTGCCCGCACGCGACCCTCTGAGCCCGTTTGCAACGGCAAGCGGCATTCACAACCCTAGCAAGGACATTCTCATGAGCAAAGACGTGATCGTTCTCATTGGTACCGGCTCCATCGGCCAGGCCATCGCCCGCCGGGTCGGGGCCGGCAAACATGTGTTGCTGGCCGATCTGCGCCAGGAAAACGCCGACGCGGCCGCCAAGACCCTGAGCGAGGCCGGCTTCGTGGTGAGCACAATGTGTGTCGATGTGGCATCCCCCGCCTCGGTGCAGGCGCTGGTGCGAGCGGCGACGGCCATAGGTACGGTGAGCGGGGTGATCCATGCCGCCGGCGTGTCACCGTCCCAGGCTACCCCCGAGGTGATCTTGCGGGTCGATCTCTATGGCACCGCCCTGGTGCTGGATGCCTTTGGCGAGGTAATTGCGCCAGGAGGCGCCGCTGTGGTGATCGCCTCCCAGTCCGGCCATCGCCTGGGGGCCCTCACTGCCGAGCAGGATGCCCTGCTGGCAACCACACCGGTGGAGGAGTTGCTGGCCCTGCCCATGTTGCAGCCGGATCGAGTACAAGATCCCCTGCACGCGTATCAGCTGTCCAAGCGTGCCAACGCGCTGCGGGTCATGGCCGAGGCCGTGCGCTGGGGCAAGCGCGGCGCGCGCGTCAACACCATCAGTCCGGGCATCGTCATCACCCCCCTGGCCAAGGACGAGCTGAGCGGCTCGCGCGGGGAAGGCTATCGCCGCATGCTCTCCCTCTGCCCGGCGAAGCGGGCCGGAACACCGGACGAGATAGGCAATCTGGCCGCCTTGTTGATGGGACCGGACGGAGCCTTCATCACCGGCAGCGATTTTCTCATCGACGGCGGGGTGACGGCTTCATACTTCTACGGCGAACTGGCCCCCAAGTAACGCAAACCCACTTTCGCGCACAGCAAAAAGGGGCCCAAGGGCCCCTTTGTCATTACCGTTACTTGCTTGAGTATCAGAACACGTACTTGACGCGGGCGCTCAGGTTGCGGCCCGGCTCGGTCAGGTTGGTGGTGCTGCTGGACGCGGCCAGACCCGTGATGCTCTCGTAGCTGACGTATTCCTTGTCGAACAGGTTGAACACGCCGACGTTGAGCTGCAGATCCTGCATCGGTTTGAACTGGGCGAAGATGTCTACGACACCCCAACCGGCGCTCTTGATGTAGTCGTTGCCCTTGGCGTCCTGACGTACCTTGTCCATGTCATCGGCGAAGCGCAGAGCTGTGTTGATGTTCCAGTTCGGCTGTTCCAGGCGCAGACCAACGCTACCGTTGAGCGGGCTCAGGCTGTTGATGTAGTTGCCATCGCCGTCCTTGCCGTCGATGTAGGCCAGGTTACCCCAGACGTTGACCAGATCGTTCAACCAGTAATCTGCCTTGGCCTCGACCCCCTTGGTGGTGGCCTTGTCCAGGTTCTGGTATTCAAAGACCGCAGTGCGTCCTTCGGTACCGATCTGAGCCAATTCGATGAAGTCCTCGAACTTGTTGTAGAAGGTGGCCACTTCATAGCTGAAGCCGCCGGCGCTGCCACGGATACCCAGATCTATGCCGTCGCTGCTCTCGGACTTGAGGTTCGGGTTCGGCTCGATGCGGTAGCCGTATGCCTGGTGGTTCAGGGTGGAGAAGGCGTTGTCATACATGGGCGCCTTGAAGCCATGGCTGTACTGGGCGAACAGGTTGGCCGCCTCGTGCGCCTTGAACACCAGACCCAGCTTGGGGGAGAGCTCCCCTTCGGAGACCTTCTGCAGCTTGTCGCCGGTATAGGCGGGATCTTCGTCCGGGGTCATCTTGTAGTATTCGTAACGGGCACCCGGGGTCAGCACCCAGCGCTCGCCGAACTTGATCTCGTCAAATGCCCAGATGGCGCTGCGCTCGCTGGTGGTGGACGGGAAGCTCAACTCGCTGTAGCCGACGAAGTCACCGGGCACGGTCGGGGCCTTGAAGCGGGTACGCTCGTTGTCGGTGTGCTCATACTCCACACCCCAGGCCAGGCGCTGGTTGTCGAGGGCCTTGCTGAATTTCACCTGGGCACCCAAGCTCTCTTGCTCGAAGCCGTTGTGATCCAGGGAGTTCTTGGTCACATAGGGGTTGCGCGGGTTGACCGGATACTTGGAGGAGGCGTACTGATCCAGGGTCTGCTTGGTGCGGGCGTAATAGACCTTGCTGTCGATGCGATCGACCCAGGCGGCGTTCAGGGCGATGCCGTGATCCAGCACCACAGAGACGTTGTCGGTGTCTTTATCGGTGATCGGCTGATTGAAGACGGAACCCGCCTTGGTCAGGTCGACGGCATCCGGATCCTGGCCTTCGGTGAAGTAGTCGACGGTCAGTTTCAGGAACTGGTCGTCATTGAAGTTCCACTTGCTCTTGAACAGCACGGCCTGGCTGACGATGTCGAACTCGTTCTTGTCGCCGTCGTAGTTCTGGGTCACACCGCCATCGCGCCAGGTGTAGCGCAGCAGGTTCTCGAAGTCGCCAGTGCGCAGGGCGCCGGTGAAGCCGGCCATGTTCTGGTGGCTGCTGGAGGCGTAGCCGGTGGTCGCATCCAGATAGCTGTCGCGGCCCTTGAGGAAGTCGCCCGCATCCTTGGTGGTGATGGCGATGACGCCACCCAGGGCATCTGAGCCGTAGGCGGCAGAGGCCGGGCCCTTGGCTACTTCAATCTGCTTGATCATGTCGGTATCGAAGTAGGTCTGACCGACACCGCCATTCTTGTAGGCGTCATTCTGGCGCACGCCATCTTGCACTACCTTCACCCGGTTCTCGCTCATGCCGCGGATGGTAAAGGTCTGGGCATCGCCCGCGCCGCCCTGCACGCTCACGCCAGGCTCGTAACGGAACAGATCGGCGACGTTGCTGACAACCTGCTCTTCGATCTGCTCTGAGGTGATGACGGCGATGGGTGCGGAGACATCTTCCAGTTTCTGCTCCATCCGGGAGCCACTGACGACCATGACTTCATCTGCTTTCTTGTCTGCGGCGAAAGCGGGGGACATGAGACCTGCCGCCACGGCGAGGGCAATCAATGATGGGGTGTTGTTGTGCGCCACTGCAAAATCCTTATTGAGAATTATTATCAAGCGGGAGGCATATTACTCAGCTCACAACAAAGATCAATAATAAACTGAATCATTCTCATTTTCTTTTGTCTTCATTCAGTTTTACACTAGCCGCCTCTTTTCTCCTGCTCGCCATGCTGCCATCGTATGGTGCCGCGCCTTTGCCAATCTCTGCCTTTGTGAGTGAGACATCATGATCCGACGACTGCCCCTGCTCGCCCTGCCCCTGCTGCTGGCCGCCTGCGCCACGCCACCGCAGACGCAAGCGCCCCACACCCTCTATCACTATCAGCTCAGCGAAGGGCAGAGCCAGCAGCCACTCACCCTGGCCCAGGCGCTGGACCAGGTGGCAGATGCCGATGTCGTGCTGGTGGGCGAGCTGCATACCCATCCCGCCGTGCACCTGCTGCAGGCCAACCTGCTGGCCGGGCTGGCCGAGCGCTCCCGCCAGGATGGGCGAGGCCTTGCGCTCTCCATGGAGCAGTTCACCCGCGCCGATCAGCCCACCCTGGATGCCTATCTGGCCGGTCGCATCGGCGAAGCGGCGCTGATCCGCGATGGCAATGCCTGGCCCAACTACCCGAGCGACTATCGCCCCCTGGTGGAGTTCGCCAAGGCGCAGCACCTGCCGGTCATCGCCGCCAACGCCCCCAAGCCGCTGGTGAGCTGTGTCGGCCAGGAAGGTCCCCAGTGGCTGGACAAGCTGCCCGCCAGTCGCCGCAGCCAGCTGGCCCAGACCCTCACCCTGGGTGACGATGGCTATCGTCAGAAGTTCATGGCCTCCATGCACCACGGGGATCCCGACAGCAATGCCCGCCGCTTCGCCGCCCAGACCAGCTGGGACGACACCATGGCCGAGAGCATGGTCAACTATCTGGCCAAGCATCCCGGCCAGCGCGTCATGCACATCGCCGGCAACTTCCACGTGGAAGGCGGGCTGGGCATTGCCAGTCGCATCGCCAGCCGCAATCCGGCCCTCAAGGTGGCACTGATCGTGCCGCAGACCGATGACAAGGCCGCCGCCGGTCGCAGCGCCGATGTCAGTGTTCGCATCGCCCCCTTGCCGGAACGCTGGCTAAATGCCGATGAAATGAAGCAAGATATGGGTGCACTGCATCAATCCCGCAGTCGTGACTGCAGCCAGTGGCTGCAACCCTGACCATCGGCAAGGAGCCTGCCCATCGTCAGTCGCGAGACCTCGTCAATGAGGGTGTATTGCCGTGCAAAATCCGGGATTTATGCTAATAATCCATGGTTTTTCGGTGGTATATGTGCCCGCATTGCCTTGTCACAGCATGATGGTGGGCGGGTTCTGAGGAACTCATATGGATGTGTTACTGATCATCGACATGCAACAGGGCTTGTTCATACAACCCCGCCATCAGGATGCGCAGGTCATTGCCAACATCAACCGGCTGGCAGAGGGCGTGCGCGCCAGTCAGGGCCGTGTCATCTATGTCCAGCATGACGAGCCGGGCTCTGAACTCGAACCCCACAGCCCGGGCTGGCAACTGCACGCCGACCTGACCCCAGCGCCCACGGAGAGCCGGGTGCGCAAGACCGCCTGCGACAGCTTCCTCGGCACCGAGCTCGGCTTTTTGCTGGCGGAGCAGGCGGTGGACAGGTTGCTCATCTGCGGTTGTGCCACCGATTTTTGCGTCGACACCACCTTGCGCAGCGCGGCGGGCCAGGGCTTTGACGTGACTGTGCTGACCGATGCCCACACCACGGCGGACCGGCCCCACCTCACCGCCGAGCAGATCATCGAGCACCACCACTGGATGTGGCGTCACCTCAGCCTGCCAGAGGGCAGAAGCGTGACCCTGCTCACCACGGATGAGCTGCTCACGCCCCCTCAGGTGGCGGCGGCGTGTTAAGCTGCCCGCCCCTGTCGACCTGAACTGATGGAGTCCCTCGTGCGTCTATTGCCTGCCGTTTTCTGCATGCTGCTGTTGCCGCCGCTCACCGCTTGTTCCGGCTTGCCGGGATCGGCCCCCGATGGTCCGGCGCCCCTGTTCCGGACCCATATCAACGAAGAGGGGAGCAAGCGCTTCACCTTCGAGGCCGCCCCCCTCGACGTCTTGCCGAGCCGCTTGCAAGGCGATGATGACAGCCGTCTCAGCCGCAATAACCGCAGCCTGCTGGAACGCCGCGAGGCCCTGCAGGACGAGCAGCTGACCCAGACCCTGGCGGAGCAAAAATACTGCCGCAGCGGCTACATAGTGCTGAGCCAGACCTCTTGGAAGATCCGGGGAGAGTGCAACGAGACCGCCACCCAGGCCGATCGCAGCGCCTTCCCCAACCGGGCTTCCTGGCAGGACTGAGTCGGTTCGGTGTAGCCAGATAACAAAACGGGCAGCCAAGGCTGCCCGTTTTTCATCTCAAGGACGCACCATCTCAGACTGGCGCGTCGGTCTCGCTGGTCAGCTCGGCGCCGTTATCGACACGCTTGTGGCCTTCCACCAGGTGCACGAAGTCCACCAGTTCATCACCGGAGACCCGGAACGCCTGGCCGAAGCCCTTGACGAACAGGCCCTGCTCGGGCTTCAGGCGGAACAGCACGAAGTCCTTGAGGTTGGAGAGACCCTTGACGATCTCGCCAAAGCGCCCTTCCAGGGCCCCGATGGCCTTTTCCCAGCGCACGTCATCGCGGGCCACCACTTCGGCCACCGCATCGAAGGTCAGGCGCTTGCGGGCAAACAGCTCGCGGGCACCGGTTTCGTCTTCGATCAGCATCAGGGAGACCTTCGGCACCTGCTGCAGGTTGCGGGCATGGCGGGCGATTTCGGAGATCAGCACATAGTAGCCATCTTCCTGCAGCACGAAGGGGGCATAGCTGGCATTGGGGTTACCTTCGCTGTCTACGGTCGCGAGTTGCAGGGTACGGCAACCGTCACGAAACTCACGGATCTCCGGTTGCAGACGGTTCTGCAGACGTTCCTGACGTTCACTCATGCTTTCACTTCCTCTTGATACTGATGGCGCAGCGCCATGAAACGCTCCACCTGGTCGGTCAGCAGCTGGCGCTGCTCGTCACGCCCCAGATAGATCTTGAAAATGCAGCGACCGCTGTGGCCGAAGAACTGGAAGGAATGCCCCTCCTTGCCCATGAACAGCTTGCTGACCAGGGCGATCCCGACCACGTTGTCGAGTTTGAGATGACCGTGCATCTCGCCGTCACGACCCATCAGGTTGTAGTAGCCACGGGCCGTCTTGCCTTTCGGGAAGGGGGCCTTCACCTCGAAGATGGAGCCATCGGATTCGACGATGGTGGTCACCTGGCCCCAGCTGGCCAGATCCGCCAGTAGGGCTTCGGCCTGATCGGCCGGGACCTGGGTCATCAATTCGGCGGGCAGGTGGCGCACCACCTCCCATTCACTGACCGCCAGCTGGGTGGCGATGCTGGAGGGATGGGCGCTGGGATCGTCTGCCAGCAGCTCATGAATGCGTTGTGCAATGCTCATCATTTCTCCCTTGGATGATCTGGCTATGGTGCTCAGTCTCGCGGCGGATACTGTAATAAAGCGGCCCCCCTAACGCAATTGATAATCGCTTCTATTATCAGTGCAATTTCCTGCCGGGATTGATATTCTCAGCGACAATCCCACTCTCACTCACCCCTCGGAGGTTCGCATGGGCCGTCGTTTTGCCCTCGCTCTCAGCCTGTTCGGCTGCGCCACTCTTTCCCTGTCCGCCCTGTCTCTGCCCGCCATGGCGCAAGAGCGCATCGTCAGTGTCGGCCCGGCCACCACAGAACTCATTCTGGCCCTGGGTGGCGAGTCGAGCATTATCGCCACCGATGTGAGCAGCCCGGAACCCAAGAACCTGCCCAAGGTCGGTTATCACCGAGCCCTGGCCGCCGAAGGTATCCTGAGTCTGGCACCGACCCGGGTGGTGGGCAGCGACGAGATGGGCCCCAATGCCGCCCTGGATCAACTGCGCCGCGCCGGCGTCAAGGTCGACGTCATGGCCACAGCCCCGACGCTCGCTAACCTCAACGAACGCATCGACACCCTGGCCCAGTTGCTGGGAGATCCGGCAGCGGGCGCCAAGCTCAAGGCCGACATAGCAAGCCAGAGCGACAAGCTGGCGGCCCAGGCCAAGCAGAACAAGCCCCTCAAGGTCGCCTTCCTGCTGCTGCACAAGGGTCAGCCCACCAGCATCGCCGGTGGCAACACCACCGCCAGCGCCCTGATCACCCTGGCGGGCGGCGTCAACCCGGTGGCCCAGCTCCATGACTACAAGCCGGTGTCTACCGAATCCCTCATCGAGATGCAGCCGGATCTGGTGCTGGTGAGCGGTCGTGACTGGCAGCAATATCAGAACATCGATAGTGTACTGGCCCAGGTGCCGGCCCTGGCCGCCACCCCGGCTGGCAAGAGCAAGGCCATCCACGCCATCGACGGTCATGCCCTGCAAGGGGGCCTCAGCCTGCGCTCCCTGCAACAGGCCAACCAGATAGCTCTGTGGATCCAGCAGGGTTCATGATGCGTCTGCCCCTGCCCTGGCTACTCTGTCTCGTCTGCGGCGCATTGGCCGTGCTGCTGGTCGGCTCATTGGCGACCGGCCCCATGTCACTGTCGTTTGGCGAGAGCCTGCAGGCCCTGTTTGCCGGTAAAGAGAGCGGGATAGAGGCGCACAAGCTGTTGATCGTGCAAGAGATCCGCCTACCCCGCACCCTGTTGTGCATCGCCGTGGGGGGCATACTCGGCCTCTGTGGCGCCGTGATGCAGGGGTTGTTTCGCAATCCCCTCGCCGATCCCGGCATAATAGGGGTCTCCGGCGGTGCCGCCCTCGGTGCGGCGCTGGCCATAGTGCTGCTGGCCCCCCTGGGTCAGCAGTTGCAGACCCTGCTCGGCCTCGGCCTGCTGCCCCTGCTCGCCTTCCTCGGCGGCGCCCTGACCACCACGCTGGTATATTTGCTGGGCACCCGGGAAGGGGGCACTTCGGTCACTGTCATGCTGCTGGCCGGGGTCGCCATCACGGCCCTGTCTGGCGCCGTCATCGGCCTGCTCACCTATCTGGCAGACGACCAGATGCTGCGCAACCTCAGCCTGTGGCAGATGGGATCCCTGGCCGCCGGCAAGCCGATGGACGTAGTGCTGGCCCTAGCGACCCTGGCCGCGCTGTTGCTGCTGTTCATGCGGAATGCGAACCCGCTCAATGCCCTGCTGCTGGGAGAGGGTGAGGCCCGCCATCTGGGGGTCAATGTGCAATCCCTCAAGCGTCGGCTCATCCTGCTCACCGCCGCCGGCGTCGGTGTCGCCGTCGCGGTGGCGGGCATGATCGGCTTCGTCGGCCTGGTGGTGCCGCACTTGGTACGGCTGCTGGCCGGTCCCAACCATGTCCGGCTGCTGCCCCTCTCCGCGTTGCTCGGCGCTGCCCTGTTGCTCGGCGCCGACATGCTGGCCCGCACCCTGCTGGCTCCGGCCGAACTGCCGGTCGGCATCATCACGGCCCTGCTCGGTGCCCCCTTCTTCATCTGGCTATTGGTCAAGAGTCGCCGGACGTTTTAACAGGAGATCGTCATCTTGCCCGGATCATCCTCTTCTCCCCTGCTGGGCTGCCAAGACGTCAGCCTCAGCCGGGGCGGTCGTCTCATCCTGGATCGGCTCAGCCTCTCCCTGCTGGCGGGCACCCTGACCGCCCTGCTCGGCCCGAACGGGGCGGGCAAGAGTTCGCTGCTCAAGTGCCTGACCGGCGAGCTGGACTATGACGGCGAGATCAACCTGTTCGGCCACCCCCGGCAAGGCTGGGCCAGCACGGATCTGGCCCACAGGCTCGGCGTGCTGCCCCAGAGCTCGTCCCTGAATTTCCCCTTCCTGTGTGAAGAGGTCGTGGCCATGGGCCGCCTGCCCCATAGCGAACCGGGCAGCCGCCGTGACGAAATAGTCAAAGCCGCCATGACCCATGCCGGGGTCGAGCACCTGGCCGGTCGCCTCTATCCCGGCCTGTCCGGCGGCGAGCGCCAGCGGGTACAGTTTGCCCGGGTGCTGGCCCAGATCTGGCAAGCACCGGACGAGCCGCAAGGGCCCCGCCTGCTGCTGCTGGACGAGCCCACCTCGGCGCTCGATCTCAAGTACCAGCATCAGCTGCTCACCATGGCCCGCGCCCTCGCCGGTCGCAACACGGCCGTGCTGGTGGTGCTGCACGACCTGAACCTGGCGGCGCGCTATGCGGATCGGCTGGTGATGCTGGAGCAGGGGCGCCTGATGGCGGATGGAAGCCCGGCCGAGGTGCTGACCCCTGAGCTCATCGCTCGCCTCTATGACTACCCGGCCCAGGTGCTGCACCATCCGGATACCGGCCTGCCCATGGTGGTGTAGCCGCAAATTCGTCAGCACAACGCAGATAACAACAGAGCGCCCGAAGGCGCTCTGTTTGTTTCAACTGGCAAAACCACATCAGGCTATCTGATAGCGGCCCGGTTTGTGGTTGAGTGTCAACACCAGGTTACAGATGATGGCCGCGACCACGGAGAGGGCCAGCAACCAGGGGGAGACAACGAAGAAGGAGGCGACCACTATGGTACAATCCAGCCCCATTTGCAGCTTACCTGCGCGGATGCCGAACTTGTCTTGGATAAACAACGCCAGGATGTTGAAGCCCCCTAGGCTCGACTTGTGACGGAACATGATGAGCAGTCCCATGCCGATCAGGGTGCCGCCGATGAGCGCCGCGTACACGGGCTCTATCTTGCCTATCTGCAGCACGGCGTTGAGGTGATCCGTCATGAAGGAGACGGCCGCCACCGAGGCGAAGGTGTTGAGGGTGAATCTCGGTCCCATCCTGAGCCAGGCCAGGGCGTAGAACGGCAGGTTCATGCCAAAGAACAGCAGGCCGAAGCTCAGGCCCGTCAGCTGTTGCAGCAGCAAGGCCAGACCCGCCGTGCCGCCGGTGAGCAATCCCACCTGATGAAACAGAAAAATACCGAGGGAGACGAAGCCTGCCGCGGTCAGCAGGGCGAGCACATCCTCATAAAACGGATGCGCGGAGCGGGAGTTGTTGTCCATAACCTGTGTCCATAGCGAAGTGAAAAGAGTGTTTATTGGCCCGAATTAGGCCGCGAGCCCCGTGGTCAGGGCTTCGTTATGGGCACAGTGTCCAATTTGAGTGAGCCGGATCACAAGTCCATGGCCAAATGCGCCAAAATGGTGCGCGTCAGCGCTGCGTTACATGGGTTGCACCAAAATATCCCACGCCCCTCTCCAAACCTGACGCCAGCCTGAAAAACCCGGCGGTTCCCGCTGCTCGCGAGGCAGAATCATTCTAAAATGAAGGCCTTGCAACAGCCTGCGGAGCAACAAAGGATGAGAGTCGCCGTATTCGGGGTCGGTTACGTGGGCCTGGTTCAGGCCGCCGTGCTGGCCGAGATGGGTCATCAGGTCACCTGTGTGGACGTGGATGCCGCCAAGATCGAACGCCTGAAAGAGGGCATCATTCCCATCTTCGAACCCGGCCTCGCCCCCATGGTGCAGACGAACCATCAGGCTGGCCGCCTGCACTTCACCACGGACGTGGCACAAGGGGTGAGCTTTGCCGAGCTGCTCTTCATCGCGGTCGGCACGCCGCCGGATGAGGACGGCTCGGCCGATCTGCAGCATGTCTTGGCGGTAGCTGGCGCCATAGGGCGCCTGATGCAAGGCGGCAAGGTAGTGGTCAACAAGAGCACAGTACCGGTCGGCACGGCCCATCGGGTACACCAGCATATCGGTGGCATCCTCGCTGAGCGCGGCGTCAGCTTGCCCCTCGAAGTGGTCTCCAATCCGGAGTTTCTCAAGGAGGGGGCCGCGGTCGCCGACTGCCTGCGGCCGGATCGGATCATCATAGGCACGGATTCGACCCACGCCATGGCGCTGCTGGAGGAGCTCTACGCCCCCTTCAACCGCAACCACGATCGCATCATTCAGATGGACGCGCGCAGCGCCGAGCTGACCAAGTACGCCGCCAACGCCATGCTGGCGACAAAAATCTCCTTCATGAACGAGATGGCGGGACTGGCGGAGAAGCTGGGCGCCGACATCGAGGCGGTGCGCAAGGGCATAGGGGCGGATCCGCGCATCGGCTACCACTTCATCTACCCGGGCTGCGGCTACGGCGGCTCCTGCTTCCCCAAGGATGTGAAGGCACTGATCCATACCGCCAGCGAGATCGGCTGCGAAGCCCCCCTGCTGCGCTCGGTGGAGCGGGTCAACGATCGCCAGAAACACAGGCTCATCGAGCGCCTGCACCAGCACTTTGGCAGCGATCTGGCGGGGCGCACTTTCGCCCTCTGGGGCCTCGCCTTCAAGCCCAATACCGACGACATGCGGGAGGCGCCGAGCCGGGTGCTGATGGAGGCCATCTGGGCCGCCGGCGGCAAGGTGCAGGCGTTCGATCCCCAGGCCATGAACGAGGCCCAACACCTCTACGGCCTGCGCGACGATCTGACCCTGTGCGGCACCCAGGAGGCGGCCCTCAAGGGCGCCGATGCCCTGCTCATCTGTACCGAGTGGCAGCAGTTCCGCGCCCCCGATTTTGAGCTGATCCAGCGCACCCTGAAACAAGCCGTCATCTTCGACGGGCGCAATCTCTATGATCCGGCCCGCCTGCGCCAGCGTGGCTTCACCTATTACGCCATCGGCCGGGGCGACAGTCTGGAGCAAGGCAAATGAAATACCTGGTCACCGGCGCCGCCGGCTTTATCGGCTTCCACCTAGCCCGGCGGTTGTGCGCTGACGGTCATCAGGTGGTCGGCATCGACAACCTGAACGACTACTACGAGGTGAGCCTGAAAGAGGCGCGCCTTGCCCGGCTCCAGCCCCTGCCCGGCTTTCGCTTCGAGCGGATCGATCTCGCCGATCGGGAAGCCATGGCGGCCTTCTTTACCCGCGAAAGTGCCAGCGAGCGGTTCGATCGGGTGATCCACCTCGGCGCCCAGGCGGGTGTGCGCTACTCGCTGGACAACCCCTTTGCCTACGCCGACAGTAACCTCACCGGCGCCCTCACCGTGCTGGAGGGGTGTCGCCACCACGAGGTACAGCACCTGATCTACGCCTCGTCGAGCTCGGTCTATGGCCTCAACGAGCAGATGCCGTTCAAGACCTCGGATGGGGTCGATCACCCTGTCTCCCTCTACGCGGCGAGCAAGAAAGCCAACGAGCTGATGGCCCACTCCTACTCCCACCTCTACGGCTTGCCCACTACGGGTCTGCGCTTTTTCACCGTCTACGGCCCCTGGGGGCGCCCCGACATGGCCCTGTTCAAGTTCGTGCGCGCCATCCTCGCGGGCGAGCCCATCGACATCTACAACCAGGGCCAGCTCAGCCGGGACTTCACCCATGTCGACGACATAATCGAGGGGATAGTGCGCGTCGCCGATCGCCCGCCCCAGGCGAACCCGGCCTGGCACGGGCAGACGGACTCCAGCTCGGCCCCTTACCGGTTGCTGAACATAGGCAACGGCAGCCCGGTGCGGCTGCTGGACTTCGTGGAAGCCATCGAAGCGGCCCTCGGCAAACCCGCCATCCGCAACCTGCTGCCCATGCAGCCGGGGGATGTGCTCGCCACCTGGGCCGATACCGAATCCCTGTTCGAGGTGACCGGCTACAAGCCCAGGGTCGAGCTGTCGGCCGGGGTCGCCAGCTTCGTCGCCTGGTACCGGGACTACTATCGGGTCTAAGCGGGCCAGCCTGATCTGACCATGGAAAAGGAGCTGCCAGTGGCAGCCCCTTTTATATCGTCCCGAACATCCCTCCCCGCTCAGGGCCCAGGGGTGTAGCTGAAGGGGTCGATTTGCGGAGTCAACCCCTGACAAACCGGTTTGAGGGCATCGGCCCTCGCCAGCAACCAGTCGGTGCGATGGCGATTGCCGAGGTTGTCCATGCGATCTGGCTCGAAGCAGCGCTCCATGAGATCGGCGGCCCCCAATACCCAGCGTCCCGGGGCCGCGGCGACCCAGGCGGCCGCCTCGCGAGCCTGCTGCTCATCCGGCATTTGATAGGAATAATGTTTCAGTGGCTGCTTTGAAAACAGCAGATGTTGCTCTTTAAAGCCTGCCAGCAGCAGTTCATCCCCCGCCGGTACCCGCTCGGATGCCAGTGTCATCACCCCTTGCGGGGTGCGCATGTCGTTGAGTCGCACGCAGATCCAGCTGGAGTAGATGAGCCAGCCCACGGCAAGCGAAGTCAGAATGGCGCAAAGGGGTGCCCGGCGCAGCAGGGCATTGGTCACCAGCAGTGCCGCCCCCATGGCCAGCAACGGCAGCCAGGGCGCAGGGCCAATCTCGCCCGCCTTGCTCGCCAGCTTGGCGCTGAAGGCCAGCGCCACGGCGCCCCCGATGCAGATGATGCCAAGCAGCCAGCCAAGGCCCGACAGCAGCCGCCCCGGCCAGCGCCGCAGCAATAGCTCGGCGATGAAGGGCGCCGTCAGCAGGGCCAACACTGGGGTGCCCGGCGTGACATAGACGCCGCGCTTGCCCGGTGAGAGCGAGAAGAAGAGCACCACCAGCACCAGGTAGCCGAGCAGTAAAATGATGCGCTTGTCCTGCCCCTGGATCGCCTTGCGCCACGCCACCACCAGCCAGGGCAGCAGCAGGGAGAGCGGCAGCCAGAAGGGGGGTATCACTGAGGTGAGGTAATACCAGAAGGGTTTGACATGGTGCCAGGAGTTGGCATAACGGGTGACCGTCTGGCGCAATAAAATGTTGTCCCGATACGCCTGCAAGACAGGATCGCCGCTCTGGGACACCGCCAGCAGCATGGGTACCAGCCAGGACCCGATAGCCAGCAGCAGAAACAGCGGTCCGGCCAATCCCTTGAGCCAGTCGGCCCTGGAGGCGGCGCGGATCTGCTCCCTGTGGGTCCAGAGCGCCGGGATCAGGATCAGCAGGGCCAGCAGCCCCACCCCCTTGGTGATGATGCCAAGTCCGGCGGCAAACCAGCCGAGCCAGTACCAGCGCCAACCCCCGCCACAGAGCAGGAAGCGGACGAAGCCATAGACTCCCAGGGTAATGAAGAAGGTCACCAGGGCATCTATCTGGGCCGTCTTGGCCTGCAGGGTGAACTGGACGGTGAACAGCAGCAGCAAGCCGGCCATAAAGCCGACTGCCGGGTTCCACAACCGGCGCCCCAGGTCCCATACCAGCACTATGGTCAACAGACCCGCCAACAGGGAGGGCAGCAGGAAGGCCACCTTGATGGATCCGGTCAACAGATAGCCAAGGGCGATGCCCCACATGAACATGGGAGGCTTGTCCGGGTAGATCTCGCCCCCGCGCATGGGGAACAGCCACTGGCCGCTCTCCACCATCTCCTTGGCGATCAGGGCGAAACGGGGCTCGTCTGCCGGCCAGGGATCCCGCATACCGAGGCCCGCCGCCAGCACCACCAGGGCGATCAGCAGCAACCAGCCGAGGGTGGTCTGATTGAGCAGGGCGCGATCATTTACCATGGTGCACCTCGCCATCACGGATAACCTTGTCACGTTTCCAGCCCCTGTGCTGGATATCCAGGTAGAGGCTGTAGAGGGCGGTGAAGGTGGGGAAGAGGTTTTGCAGCACGCCGACGGAGTCCTGTTTGGGAGAGAAGATGAAGTAGCTCAGGGTCATCAGGCTGCCGAGCACGCTCATGTACCAGAACATGCGCGGAATGACCGGCTTGCCAGCCCGCTTAGAGGCGACGAACTGCACCAGCCAGCGGCCACCAAACATCAGCGCCCCCGTGTAGCCGATGAGCTTCCAGCCGGTGACATGCAAGCCGGTCCAATCCAGCCAGTCGAGTGGCATAGAGAGCATGGCATCCATCATGTCGGCCACTCCTGATCCAAGCCGATGACATGTCGGGCAATATCCCAGTCCAGACAAGTCAGTGCCGTCGAGTACACGGAATCAATCACTCCAGTATCTCCCTGACGTCAACCACCTTGGAGCGGCGCTGCAGCCAGCAGACGCCGACCACGTCCACCAGCCCGACCCATAGCCGGTTCCAGACCCCGTATTTGGAGACCCCCGCCTGACGTGGCCTGTGATTGACCGGCCAAGGGGACATGCGCCCTCCCTGGGCCTGGATCAGGGCCGGAATGTAGCGATGCATATGGTTGAAGCTGGGCAGGCGCAGATACCAGTCGCGACGCACGACTTTCAGACCGCAGCCGGTATCCGGGATGCCGTCGCGCAGCAGCAGATCTCGAAAACCGTTGGCCAGTCTGGAGGAGAGGCGCTTCACCCAGTCATCACGGCGATTGACGCGATGGCCGATGAGCCCCACCTGGCCTGAGTCCGCGGCAAATCGGCGCCTGGCCTCCTCCAACATGGCGGGGATGTCGGCGGGATCGTTCTGACCGTCGCCGTCCAGCACCACCAGCCACTCGCCGCGACCGTGACGCACCCCGCTCAACACCGCCATGCTCTGGCCGACGGCCCTGGCATGGCGTATCACGCGCAGCGCCGGGTATTGCGCCTTCAGGGCGCAGAGCACGGCATAGCTGTCATCCTCGCTGCCATCGTCCACGTAGATCAACTCGTAAGCGTATCGCCCGCCGAGGGCGGCCTCTATCTCGCCGATGAGGGGGGCCAGATTGTCCCGCTCATCTTTGGCGGGGACGACGACGGATACATCGACTGCATAAACCATATGAGCTTCCCGACCATGACCAAAAGGCAACCATGTCTGCCGTCTGCGCACATCCTATGTGCGCAGACTGCTTTCATAACTTCATTAAAATACAAGGTGTTAAACACGGCGATGAAAGTTTACCACCCAGTAAATGACATGTTTATCATTTTTAATGGAGCGAACAATCTTCCTGGACTGCCTCACAGCCATTGTTCCTGAGGCTGGCTGAAAGGGAGCTTTCCTCTCTGCCAAAAGTTCCATACCGTTTTCATCTCTGATAGCCACGCACATAACCACATGTTCCATCGGCCGGCTGGCAGCGCCCCCATATCGAGCCTATATCTTGCGGATACGAAAATGAGGTATCCATCATGCAGAGACTCTGCACCTGGGGCTGGGGGATCTTGCTCCTGCTGACCACCGCATCGACCCACGCCGATTCCTTTCGCCAGGCCCCCAAGGCGATGAGTGCCCTGCGCCAGGGCGCCGCCATGGAGCGCAGCAACCCGAGACAGGCCATCGCCCACTACTGCAATGCCGCCAGTCTCGGCAACCCGGAGGCCTATTTTCGCATCGGTCGTCTGCTGGCCCGTGGCCCGCAAGGGATCCGCAGCGCCCGTCAGGCCAATGCCTACCTCGCCATGGCCATGCGCCTTGGCAACCAGCAGGCCGCCCGCTACTACAACACCCGGGTAGGCAATGCCCCCCTCGGTCCCTGCGGCGTAGGAGGTGGCTCGGGCGGAGCACCCTGGATACAACCCTCGACCCCCTTCGATCAGGACAGCTATCTGGCCCGCCAGTCCATGAGCAAGCAGAAGCTGGCCGGCATGATCCGCCAGGCGGCCAAGCGCCATAAGGTCAATCCGCAACTGGCGCTGGCCATCGCCATCGCCGAGTCGAATCTGAACAGCTTCGCCGTCTCTCCCAAGCAGGCGCAGGGGGTCATGCAACTCATCCCCGAGACCCAGGTCCGCTTCGGCGTCACCCGTCCGTTCGACGCCGAGCAAAACATCCGCGGCGCCATGATCTACCTGAAATGGCTGGAGAAGCAGTTCGGCCCCGACTGGATCAGGATCAGTGCCGCCTACAACGCCGGCGAACAGGCCGTGGTGCGCTATGGCGGCGTGCCCCCCTATCAGGAGACCCAGGAGTATGTCCAACGGGTGCTCTATTACTCGGGGCACAATCAGCTCAAGGAGGCGAGATCCGCGCGATGACAACCTCTATTCAGACGCTAAAACAACCCGTTAAACCCAAGCCTATCGAGTCAGACTTAAGGAAAAATTAAGTCTGGCGCTCGCGGGATCCGGCCGCTGCTTGCTCGGCCCTTTCTCTCATCTTCATCCCCTTTATGAGCCCTTCCCCCTATGGGGCACCCCATAAGTCGACGGCTTTGCCGCCCTCTGTCCATTGGTTTACAATCGACTGGTTTTTTGGAACCGGGTTGGCCCGTGCCAACCTGGCCCCACCACGCCATCAGTCTGTTAATGCCAAGACATTAAACTGCTGAAAAGGAAGAGAATTAGCCAATGGCTCAATTTATTTACACCATGAACAGAGTCGGCAAGGTCGTGCCGCCCAAGCGTCATATTCTCAAGAACATCTCCCTCTCCTTCTTCCCGGGCGCCAAGATAGGCGTCTTGGGCCTGAACGGTGCCGGTAAATCCACCCTGCTGCGCATCATGGCGGGCATAGACACCGATATCGAAGGGGAAGCCCGCCCGCAGCCCGGCATCAAAATAGGCTACCTGCCCCAGGAGCCGAAGCTGGATCCGGAGCAGACCGTGCGCGAAGCGGTGGAAGAGGCCGTTGGCGAGGTCAAACGTGCCATGGCGCGGCTGGACGAGGTCTATGCGGCCTACGCCGAGCCGGACGCCGACTTCGACAAGCTGGCCCGCGAGCAGGGCGAGCTGGAAGCCATCATCGCCGCCCAGGGTGGCCACAACATGGAAAACCAGCTGGAGCGCGCGGCGGATGCGCTGCGTCTGCCAGCCTGGGATGCCCAGATCAAGCACCTCTCCGGGGGCGAACGCCGCCGGGTGGCGCTGTGCCGCCTGCTGCTGGAAAAACCGGACATGCTGCTGCTGGACGAGCCGACCAACCACCTGGATGCGGAATCCGTGGCCTGGCTCGAGCGCTTCCTGCACGACTACGAGGGCACTGTGGTCGCCATCACCCACGATCGCTACTTCCTCGACAACGTGGCGGGCTGGATCCTGGAGCTGGACCGTGGCGAGGGCATTCCCTGGGAGGGCAACTACTCCTCCTGGCTGGAGCAGAAAGATGCCCGCCTGGCGCAGGAAGCGAGCTCGGAAGCTGCTCGCCGCAAGTCCATCGAGAAGGAACTGGAGTGGGTTCGCCAGAACCCCAAGGGCCGTCAGGCCAAGTCCAAGGCCCGTATGGCACGCTTCGAGGAGCTCAACACCAACGACTACCAGAAGCGCAACGAGACCAACGAGCTGTTCATTCCGCCCGGACCCCGCCTCGGCGACAAGGTGCTGGAAGTGGCGAACCTGCGCAAGTCCTACGGTGATCGCGTGCTGATCGACGATCTCACCTTCGCCATTCCGAAGGGGGCCATCGTCGGCATCATCGGCCCTAACGGGGCCGGCAAGTCCACCCTGTTCCGCATGATGTCGGGCCAGGAGCAGCCGGACTCCGGTTCCATCACCCTCGGCGATACCGTGGTGCTGGCCTCGGTGGATCAGTTCCGTGACAGCATGAACGACAAGAAGACGGTGTTCGAAGAGGTCGCCGACGGTCAGGACATCCTGCGCATCGGCAACTACGAGTTCCCGAGCCGCGCCTATATCGGCCGCTTCAACTTCAAGGGCGCCGATCAGCAGAAACGCGTCGGCGAGCTGTCCGGTGGTGAGCGTGGTCGTCTGCACCTGGCCAAGCTGCTGCAGACCGGCGGCAACGTGCTGCTGCTCGATGAACCGACCAACGATCTCGACATCGAAACCCTGCGCGCGCTCGAGAACGCCCTGCTGGAGTTCCCGGGTTGTGCCATGGTCATCTCCCACGATCGCTGGTTCCTCGACCGCATCGCCACCCACATCCTGGACTACCAGGACGAGGGCAATATCGCGTTCTTCGAGGGCAACTTCACCGAATACGAAGAGTGGAAGAAGAAGACCTACGGTGCCGAGGCCGTTCAGCCGCACCGCGCGAAGTACAAGCGCATCGCCAAGTAAGGCGAGTCAGCGCAGGTACGGACAAGGGGAGCACTAGCTCCCCTTTTTTATTCAGATATTGGACAAGCGGATTGCAAGAAGGACAGTCTCAACGCCCCGACGACCTTGTGGTTAGCAACATCCGGTGAGACCAGCTTCCCCAAGGACGGCGCAAGAACACCTAATCCCAAACAGTCCCTTCACCCTATGGCCTCGCCTTCCCCTTGATTGGCCGAGTATTTGCCGGCGAGAAGCCCGGATAACTGGAATAGGCTCATCTCATCTGGCGAGCCTGAAACTGGCCGGGGGTCAGGGCGAAGCGCGATCTGAATGCGGCGATAAAGGCGCTGACGTTCTCATATCCACAGCGCCCCGCGACCAGGGCCACGGCGTCCCCCTGCAGCAAGTGAGCGAGGGAATGGATGAGCCGCGCCTGCTGCCGCCACTGGCTGAAGCTGAGCCCGGTCTGCTGGCTGAACAGGCGACTCAGGGTGCGACTACTCAGGCCACTCTGCTGCGCCAGCATCTCATGGTTCAGGGCGCAATCTGGCTGTACCAGCAGCAGTTCTGCCACCTGCCGCGCTCGCCTGTCTGCGGGGAGCGGCAGTTGCAACGGCAACTCGCCAGCCCGCCCTATCTCGTCAGTCATGACCGCCAGCAGATGCGCCGGGTATGGATCGCCAGGTGCCTGCTCGTGGGCAAGCAGCACCTTGTCCAGCAGGAGCAACAGGAAGTGATCCGCGGCGCGCACGCAGGGATAGGCCGGCAAGCCGGCGCTGCCCTGCGCATCCAGATGCAGGCTATGGCACTCGCTGTCTGCTGGCATCCAGGCGCGGTGCCGCCACGTGGGGGGAAACCAGCCGACGCTGCCGAGGGTCAGTGCGTGCTGTGCCTGATCTGTCTCCACCATGATAATGCCTCGCCTGACCCAATAGAGCTGACCGGTCGCATGCTGGTGCCACTGGGTTTCATGTCTGCGCGGATGTATCAGACTCATGCTCTGCTCAATGGTCATGATGGCCGCTGCTCCGTATTCAATGTCGGACTGTCGTTACTATACCAAAGGGGGTCGGCGCTATGCTGGTTCCCTCACCCCACCACTCGCGGAATATGCCCATGAATCCCTCCACCATCGTTGAACAGGCGCTGTTCGAGATTGTCTGTCACCCTCTGCACGACGAGGCACAGATTTCGGCCTTCTTCTCACCGCACTACCAGCAATGGGTCGATGGCAAGTCGCTGGATTATGCCGGCTTCGTCGCTCATATGGCGAAGCTCAAGCAGATCACCCGGGCCATTCATGTCACTGTGCTGGCCATCGCCAGCCAGCAGGAGAATGTATTGACCCACCACAGGGTCGACGTCACCAAGGCGGATGGCTCCCGCGCCCAGATAGAGGTGTTCGCCCACTTCGTGGTGCAAGGGGGCCGGATCCTGCGTTGTGAAGAGCTCACCCACATGGTGGCCGGCGCAGCCGAAGACGGCGAGCTGGGGAGCGTGCAATAACGCTCTCCCGGGCCGGATACTGCACCGGCCTGCATCCTGCCAGCCGAGCCCGCTATCACGACATCTCCTGCCATTCGTGGGGCTCTCAAAGGGACGACAACCCTCTATAATCAGCCTCTTTCCCCCAGCGATCCCAGGCCATGCAGCAGAACACAGGCAGTACGAAGAAACTCACCATCCAGATCCGAGTCGAGCCCGGTTGCCTCGGGCCGGATGGCAAATCCCATATCGATACCTTCTGCGCCGCCGCCAGCCGGATCTTCGCCGCCATCGAACCCGAGCGGGTGAGTTGGGTGCTGATCCCGCGCCATGACAAGCAGTTGCCGGAGCAGGAGTGCTTCATCGAGGGGCGCAAGCTGAGTGAGGAGCAGGCCAGCCTGCTGTTGCTGCGCATGGGACTGACCCTCGCCACGTTGCAGGAGCGCAGCGATGCCTTGCTGGCCCAGCTGGTGGAGCGTTACTTCAGGGCCCTCTGAGACGGGTGCCACGGCAACTGGTTTCTATCGAACCTCTTTTTTCCTACCGCGAGAGCAAACGTTTGAATTTTTGCTCTATTCATTGATCCGCTTCGCAGATCCAGGGTTTGTAAACGCGCTCGCCTGTGTAAAAATGTGCGCGCTGTCACGGTATCAGGACGAGTCTGGCGATGAATTCGCCAACGACCAGGTCAGAGCCCCTATGGATGGGTCCGACCGCGCCTGCTGCTTATTTCACGTCACCCATTGGAATCCAACATGAATCAACCACATCAAGCCACCAGTCAGGCGGCCGGGCAAGGATTGCTCGAGCGTCTGTTTGCCCTCAAAGGTCATGGCACCACGGCCCGCACCGAGCTCATCGCCGGGATCACCACCTTCCTGACCATGGTCTACATCGTCTTCGTCAACCCGCAGATCCTCTCCGCTGCGGGCATGGACACCCAGGCCGTGTTCGTCACCACCTGCCTCATCGCCGGCATCGGCAGCATCCTGATGGGCCTCTTGGCCAATCTGCCCATCGCCCTGGCCCCCGCCATGGGCCTGAACGCCTTCTTCGCCTTCGTGGTGGTGGCCGGCATGGGCTACTCCTGGCAGGTCGGCATGGGCACCATCTTCTGGGGCGCCCTGGGCCTGCTGATCCTCACCCTGCTGCGGGTGCGCTACTGGTTGATTGCCAACATACCGCTCACCCTGCGGGTCGGCATCACAGCCGGTATCGGCCTGCTCATCGCCCTGCTCGGCCTGCACAACGCCGGTATCGTGGTCGCGAGCCCCGCTACTATGGTGACCGTGGGCAACCTCACCTCCCTGCCCTGCCTGCTGGGGCTGCTCGGCTTCTTCCTGATCTGCATCTTCTCCGCCCGCGGCGTGCACTCCGCCGTGCTGATCGCCATCGTCGTCACCACCACCCTGGGCTGGCTGTTCGGCGATGTGACCTTCAAGGGCTTCATCTCCATGCCGCCGAGCATCACTCCTGTGTTCGGTCAGCTGGACCTGATGGGTTCCCTGGATATCAGCCTGGCCGGGATCATCTTCTCCTTCATGCTGGTCAACCTGTTTGACTCGTCCGGTACCCTGATCGGGGTCACCAACCGTGCCAAGCTGGCCGATGATCAGGGTCGCTTCCCGCGCATGAAGCAGGCGCTGGTAGTGGACAGCGTGAGTTCCGTGGGCGGCGCCTTCATGGGTACCTCCTCGGTCACGGCTTACATCGAGAGCAGCTCGGGCGTGGCCGTGGGTGGCCGCACCGGTCTGACCGCCATCGTCGCCGGCATCTTGTTCCTGCTGGCCATCTTCTTCTCCCCCATCGCCGCCATGGTGCCCGCTTACGCCGCCGCTGGCGCCCTTATCTACGTGGGCGTGCTGATGTGCTCCGAGCTGACCCGCGTGAAGTGGGAAGACCTGACCGAAGCGGTGCCGGCCTTCATGACCGCCGTCATGATGCCGTTCAGCTTCTCCATCACCGAGGGGATCGCTGTGGGCTTCATCTCCTACTGCGTGATGAAGGCCGGCACTGGCCGCTGGCGCGAGATCAACCCCTGCGTGCTGGTGGTTGCCCTGCTGTTCGTGCTGAAGTTCGTCTGGGTCGACAGCCACTAATCCCGGTTTCCAGAGACAAAAATGCCCGTCATCGACGGGCATTTTTTATGGCTGACTTTCGCTCACCGGAGAGGGTTAACGGATGCCGCGTGCCTCGCGGATCCACTCCCAGGCCTGCTGGATCTCCTGGGTCTTCTCCTTGGCCATCTCCATCATCTCGGGCGGCAGCCCCTTGGCGGCCAGCTTGTCCGGGTGGTGCTTGCTCATCTCCTTGCGATAGGCGCGCTTGATGTCCTGATCGCTGTCGCTCTCGCTCACCCCGAGCAGTTGGTAGGCATCCTTGAGGCGATCCGCCGAGGGAGCCTCCTGCCGATACTGCTGACCCTGACCGCCGGCCTGCTGCTGGCGATGGAAGAAGTTCATCTGCGCCTCGGCCATGGCCAGAATGCGCGCCAGCTCGATGCGGCTGATGCCAAGCTCGTCGGCGATGGTCTGCAGGATGGCGCGTTCATCGGCCTCGACCCGGCCATCGGCGAAGGCGGCCTGCAGCTGGACTTCCAGGAAGAAGCGCAGGATATCGCGCTGGCCCTGGCTCGCCTGACGGAACTCGGCGAGGGTCTCTCGCAGGGGGAAACCGCTCTCCTTGCCCTGCCGGAACGACTCCTGAGCCCGCACTCGCTGCTCGCCGGACAGACGCATCCTGTCCATCAGGTTGGAGGCAACCCGGATCTCCTGCTCCGTGACCTGACCGCTCGCCTTGGCGATGTGGCCCATGACGGCGAAGGTGGCGTGGAAGAAGACTGCCTGTTGCTGCTGGGTGGGCGCCCGGCGGAAGGACATGCCCATGCCCCGATCGAAACGGTGGCCTATCCAGAGGCCGAGCAGGGCACCGAAGATGTTGCCGAGCAGAAAACCGAAGAAGGCGCCAAGCACCTTACCCCAAATACGCATGGTTCAAGACCTCGTGAGATTGATAAGCACGTCACCAGGCCCTGAGAGGGCGGCAGGCGACGCGATCGTATATTAGTTGTGCGGCTGTGCGGCCCCGGCCTGGAGTTCATCATCCAGCTCTCGCAGCCGCTCGACTGTGCCTATGTCTCGCCATTCCCCAGCCAACAGGGCGCCACCGACCCGGCCTTGCGCCATCCAGGCGCGCAGCAGGGGCGCCAGCTTGCGCGCGCCAGCGGGAAGATCGGCGAAGGCGGCGGGATGATAGATGCCGACCCCGCTGAAGGTCAGCGCAGGGGCGTCCTGCACTCGGCCAGCTTGCAGCGCGAAATCCCCGTGAGGATGCTGGGGCGGATTGGGCACCAGCCAGAGGTGGGCGAGATCCTCACCCAGCGCCTGATTCACCAGGGTGCGGTAGTCCAGGTCCAGCCAGGTATCGCCGTTGATCACCAGGAAAGGCTCAGAGCCCAGCAGGGGCAGTGCCTGCACTATGCCGCCCGCTGTCTCGAGGGCGGTTTCTTCCGCCGACCACTGGATCTGCACCCCGAACTGGCGGCCGTCACCGAGGGCTTCCACCAGCTTGTGGCCGAGCCAGGCGTGGTTGATGACGAGTTCCGTCACGCCGGCCGCCGCCAGCTTCTCGATATGGTGCGCTATGAGCGGCTTGCCCCCCACCGCCAGCAGGGGCTTGGGCAGCAGATCGGTGAGCGGACGCATCCGCTCGCCGCGCCCGGCGGCCAGGATCATCGCCTTCATGCCGACGCCCCCACCCGCTCGATTGCAGGCAGAATATTACTCTGCAACCACACGCCGAAACGAGACAACACAGGGTATTTATCCCCATGCAGGCGACACACATCCACCACATAGCCCAGGGTGCGAGGAATATCCTTCAGGTAACCTGACTTGCCATCCCTGTGGCAGAGGCGGGCGAAGATGCCCGTCGCCTTCAGATGGCGCTGCATGCCAGTGAGATCGGCGTGACGGCGAAAGCTCCCATAGTCGATCTCGGCCAGCAGCTTGGCCTCACTCAGGGTCGCAAAGCCGTGGCGCATGCCCTGCTCTATCACATCATCAGACCAGCGCACGTAGCAATCCTTGAGCAAAGAGACCAGATCGTAACTCAGGGGGCCAATGACCATGTCCTGAAAATCGATCACCGCCAGGGTGCTGGTCTCGGGGCTGTCGCCACCGCACACCATCAGGTTGCGGCTGTGGAAATCCCGGTGCATCACCCCCTGGGGCTGGGCCAGGTTGTTGGCGGTGAGGCAGGAGAAGGTGTCAGCCAGCAGCTGTTGCTCGCTCTCGCTCAAAGTCAGCTGCAGGCGATGGCCCAGCAGCCATTCGGGGAAGATGCTGTCTTCCCGCGCCATAAAGGCTTCATCGAAAGGATCGAGCGCCAGCTCGACCGCTCCTAGCCTCGGCAACAGGGCGATGGCCTTGTCATACCAGGCCTGCACGTTGTGGGAGTCCAGGCAGCTGATAAGCTGGGTATCACCGAGATCCGTCACCGCCAGCAGACCCTGTTCATAGTCCACCGCCTGCACCTCGGGGGCCAACAGCCCGCCTTGCGTCAATGCGCTGGCATTACGAACAAATTCATGATTTTTTTCGGTTTTCGGATTAGCATCCACCCATACCAGACCGGCACCACGGAAGTAGCGGCGAAAACTGGCGTCACCGGAGATCAGGGTCAATTGAAGATTGGCATCACCGGAGATCCGGCGCGCCCAGTGCAATAACAGGGAATCGCGATCGTGCATGAGTCGGGGACCAAATTGGAAAGCAGCACTTGGCTGTTAGCCCTGGCCGCAATAATGCTTTATCATTGCCGGCTAACATAAAGCAATGACATGCAATGTCAACTCGATGGATCCTGACATAAAATGCATGCCCTGAATCAACCGTCTTAACCACGGATTGCGCGAGCCCTTCACATGACAAAATGGACACTGGGAGCTTCTGGTCCCATCGCCCTGACTATCAGCCTTGTTCCAGCCCTGAGCCCCTTCACGGTCCAGGCCGCGCCATTCAATGCGCCACCGGCCACCGGGATCCTCGACAGCCTCTGCTATGACTATGTGCCCAAGGTAGAGAAACCGAAGTCGAATGAGGAAGCCAACGCCCAGCCCGTCGAAGTCGATGCGGATCGCCTGGAGGCCAAGCAGGGCGGCACCGCCGTCTATGAGGGTGACGTCAAGGTTCGTCAGGGGGTGCGCAAATTTGACTCCGACTATGCCCAACTCGACCAGAAGAGCCGGGATGTCATCGCCATCGGCAATATTTATTACAATGATGGCCAGATCACGGTCACCAGCGACAAGACCCTGAAATCCAACCTGGACACCAAGAACTCCGAGCTGGAAGAGGGCAAGTACCAGGTCCATGGCTCACCGGTGCGCGGCTTTGCCGACAAGGTGACCATGACCAACAACAACCAGAACATCACCCTGGAAGGGGCCCAGTACACCACCTGCCCACCGGGCCAGGAAGCCTGGACCCTGAAGGCTGGCAGCATCGACATCGATCAGGGCGAGGTGTTCGGGGAGGCCTGGAACGCCAGCCTCTGGCTCTATGACTACCCGGTTTTCTATTTTCCTTACATCAACTTCCCCATCAAGGATGAGCGCAAGACTGGTTTGCTCTACCCTGGCTACACCCAAAGCTCCAAGAACGGCATGGACATCACCCAGCCGTTTTATTGGAACATAGCGCCGAACTACGACGCGACCATCACCTCTCGCTTCATGGACAGACGCGGTCTGATGGAGCAGGTCGAGTTCCGCTACATGCCGGATCCGGCCCATGTGGGTAGCCTCTACTTCGAGAACCTGGCCGACGACAAGCAGTACGACGAGACCGACAGCCTCAATGACAACCTGTCCGATGGTCACCGTTATCTGCTCAACGCCCGCCACACCTCCATGTTCATGGACAATGCCCTGCGGGTGTCGGTGGACTACACCAAGGTAAGGGACCGGGACTACAACTACTTCAACGACTTCTCCCCCAGAGTGGGGACCCAGGTCGACAACCAGTTGCAGCAGTCCCTGATGGCCGGTTACTTCCAGCAGAACTGGAACCTCAATGCCGAGGTGCGGACCTACCAGATCCTGCTGGCCAGCGCCCAGCAGCCCCACGAGTTGATGCCACGCATCAACCACAACTACTACCAGCAGGGCAGCTGGTACGATCTGGCCTGGAATACCGAGCTGACCAACTTCGGTTACAACAACGATCAGGCCATCGCCCAGAATCAGGGAGAGGCCTACACGGGTACCCGCTTCTACACGGCGCCAACCCTGACCATTCCCCTCATCGACGAGGCGGGTTACTTCCTCGACAGCCAGTACAAGCTGATGTACACCCACTACGATCAGACGGTACCGGACAACATGAGCAGCACCTTCACCAGTCGTTTCACCCCGCAAGGCTCGAACGAGGTGACGCTGGAAGAGGGTACCATCACTCGGGTGCTGCCCTCGTTCCGCCTCAAGGGGGGCATGACCTTCGAGCGTGATCAGCAGTGGTTCGGCGAGGTTGCCAGCCAGACCCTGGAGCCCGAATTTCAGTATCTCTATGTGCCCTACAAGGATCAGGACAACATAGGGGTCTACGACTCCACCACCATGCGCCAGGACTACTACAGCCTGTTCAGTGACCGCCGCTTCGCCGGCCTGGATCGCATCAGCGACTCCAACCGCATCTCTGTGGGGGTCACCACCCGTATTTATGATCCCGAAGGCGATGAACGAATCCGGCTGGCCGTTGCCCAAGCCTTCGACTTCGTCGCGCCCAGGGTCAAGCTCTACTCCAGCGACGTGGTGAACACCAATAACCGCTCCCCCCTGTCGTTCGAGGGGGATGCCAAGATCAACGAGCAGTGGTTCGCCCATGCCGGGGCACAATATGATGTGGAGCAGCGCCAGATGAGCGCCTCCAACAGCGCCCTGGAGTACCGCCGCGAGAAGCTGATAAGCCAGCTGAACCACCGCTTCGTGCGCGATGCCAACTACGACCTCGACAACAAGGGTCAGGTGACCGATCTCAACCAGATTGGCCTGCTGTTGACCGCCCCGCTCAACGATCAGTGGCACCTGTATGGCGGCTACTATCAGGAGCTCAACCAGAACGTGAAGTCTGATCGCAAGGTGGGGCTGAAATACGACTCCTGCTGCTGGAGCATCAACTTCAACCTGGAGTGGGTCAATACCCCGGACAACGTGAACATGACCCCGACGTCCGAGCGCAGCCTGGGTATTCAATTTGAAATGAAAGGATTGGGTAGCGTGGGTACCGGCTCCAAGGGCACCTCCCTGGATACCGAAGCACTGCCTTACATTCGTCCGTTTAACCTGCGAGACCAATAACGGGTCTGGCGAACGCCTTGAGAGATGGATATGAAGAAGACGTTGATTTCCCTGCTGACCGCAGGCTTGTTTGGCGCCATGAGCCAGGGCGCCCTCGCCGCCCCGGAGCTGATGGACAAGGTGCTGGCCGTGGTCAACAAGGACGTGGTGCTGGTCAGTCAGCAAGATGCTCTGGTACAGAAGGTGAAGGCCTCCGCTCAGGAGAGCGGCCAGTCCCTGCCCGATGACGCCACCCTGCGCAAACAGGCGCTGGATCGCCTGATCCAGGAGAGCCTGCAGTTGCAACTTGCGGATCGTCAAGGCCTCAAGATCAGTGATACCCAGCTGGAGCAGGCCATCCAGAGCATTGCCTCCGACAACAAGATGACCCTGGATCAACTGCGCGCCCAGCTGGAGCGTGAAGGCCTGACCTATGCCCAGTACCGGGAAGAGGTCCGCCGCGAGATCCTGATGAACGAAGTGCGCCGCAGCCAGGTTCGCCGCCGCATCAACATCTCCGAGCAGGAGGTGAAGCAAGTGGTCGAGGCGCTGAGCAAGCAGGGCCAGCAACAGACCGAATACCATGTCGGCCACATCCAGGTTGCCCTGCCGGACAACCCGAACGCCGAGCAGCTCAATGCCGCCAAAACCAAGATTGAACGCATCCTGGCCGCCCTGAAGGATGGCGCCGATTTCCGCAAGCTGGCCATCGCCGAAAGTAATGGTCCCAAGGCCCTGGAAGGGGGTGATTGGGGCTGGATGAGCCCGCAGGAGATGCCAACCCTGATGGCGGAGGCGGTACAGGGCGCCAACAAGGGCGACATCGTCGGCCCGCTGCGCTCCGGTGCCGGTCTGCACATCATCAAGATCTTCGACACCAAGGGCCAACAGCAGGTGCTGCAGACCGAGGTGAAGGCGCGTCACATCCTGATCAAGCCTTCCATCATTCTCTCCGAGGAGAAGGCCAAGAGCACGCTCGATGGTATCTTGCACGACATCAAGAGCGGCAAGGCCAGCTTCGCCAGCATGGCGGAGAAGTACTCTGAGGATCCGGGCTCTGCGGTGCAAGGCGGCGAACTCGGCTGGTCCGATCCCGGCGTCTATGTGCCGGAATTCCGCGACATGGTCAACCGTCTGCAACCGGGCCAGATCAGCGAACCCTTCCGCACCAGCCACGGCTGGCACATAGTACAGCTGGAAGATCGTCGCAGTCAGGATGCCACCGGCAAGGCGCAGGAACAACGAGCCTACCAGCTCATCTTCAACCGCCGCTTCACCGAAGAGTCCCAAGCCTGGCTGGACGAGCTGCGTGATGAAGCCTACATCCAGATCGAACCGAACTGATGAACTGCAGTCGTCTTGCCATCACGCCGGGTGAACCAGCCGGTATAGGCCCGGATCTGGTGCTGCAAATAGCCCAGCAGGATTGGCCGCACCAGCTGGTGGTGATCGCCGATCCCGCCCTGCTGCGCGAGCGTGCCGCCTTGCTGAGCCTGCCCATAGTGCTGGAACCCTACGACCCTAGTGCCCCTGCCTGCCCGCAGCGGGCGGGGACGCTCACCGTCTGTCCCCTGCCCCTCGGCGCCCCCGTGGTGCCCGGCAAGCTCGATGAGGGGAACGGCGCCTATGTGCTGGCGACCCTGCAACGGGCCTGTGACGGCAACATGAACGGTGAATTCGCCGCCGTGGTGACAGGTCCTGTGCACAAGGGGATCATCAACCAGGCCGGGGTCTCGTTCAGCGGTCATACCGAGTTCTTCGCCCAGCAGTCTGGCACCGCCGATGTGGTGATGCTGCTGGCGACCGAGGGGCTGAGGGTGGCACTCGCGACCACTCACATTCCGCTCGCCTACGTGGCCATGGCCATCACAGAAGATCGCCTCGGCAAGGTGATCCGCATCCTGGATGCGGATCTCAGGCAGAAATTTGGCATCGAACGCCCCAGGATCTACGTCTGTGGCCTCAATCCCCACGCCGGGGAAGGGGGACATCTGGGCCGGGAAGAGATCGAGGTGATCGAACCCGCTCTGGCTGGCCTCCGCCAGGAAGGCATCGATCTGGTCGGCCCCCTGCCGGCCGACACCCTGTTCCAGGACAAATACCTCAAGGATGCGGATGCGGTACTCGCCATGTACCACGACCAGGGGCTGCCCGTGCTCAAATACAAGGGCTTTGGCAACTCGGTCAATATCACCCTAGGACTCCCATTCATCCGCACTTCGGTGGATCATGGCACGGCGCTGGATCTGGCAGGCAAGGGCCTGGCAGACTCGGGCAGCCTGATCACCGCGATTAACCACGCCATTCAGATGGTAGAGAAAAAAAGATATGAGCAGTAAGGTGCAGAGCAACAAGGTGCACATGGGCCACACGGCCCGTAAGCGTTTCGGTCAGAACTTCTTGCACGACCGTTATGTGATCGACCAGATAGTCGCCGCCATCAACCCGCAGCCAGGCCAGAACCTGGTGGAGATCGGGCCGGGTCTGGCCGCGCTGACCGAACCGGTCGCCGCCCAGATGGACAAGATGACCGTCATCGAGCTGGACCGGGACCTGGCTGCGCGTCTGCGCGAGCATCCCACCCTGAAAGACAAGCTGACCGTGATCGAAGCCGATGCCATGCGCTTCGACTTCGGCACCCTGATGGGAGAAGGCAAAGGGCCGCTGCGCATCTTCGGCAACCTGCCCTACAACATCTCCACCCCGCTCATCTTCCACCTGTGCGAGTTCGCCGACCGGGTCGAAGAGATGCACTTCATGCTGCAAAAGGAAGTGGTGCTGCGTCTGGCCGCCGGCCCGGGCAGCAAGGCCTATGGTCGCCTGAGCGTGATGACCCAGTATTACTGCCAGGTCGTCCCCGTGCTGGAAGTGGGCCCGGGCGCCTTCAAGCCTGCTCCCAAGGTAGACTCCGCCGTGGTGCGCCTGATCCCGCACAAGAACCCGACCATAGTGGCGAAAGACATCCGCTGTCTGAACCGTGTCTGCACCGAGGGCTTTGGCCAGCGCCGCAAGACCATTCGCAACAGCTTCTCCAACTTCATCACTGACGCTCAGCTGACCGAGCTTGGCATTGATGGCAACCTGCGCCCGGAGAACCTTTCCCTCGAGCAGTTCGTCATGATCGCCAACTGGCTGGCCGATCAGCAGCAGGCCTGATCCTATGGCACAGCCCAAGATAGTGGTCCGCCCGCACCCCAGTTATGTGGCGGGCACAGAGGATCCTTACCATTTTCTCTACCTCATCGAGATAGAGAACCTGGGACCCGGGACTGTGCAACTGCTGCATCGGCGCTGGCTCATCACGGATGCCAATGGCAAGATGCAGGAAGTGGAAGGTCCGGGAGTGGTCGGTGAACAACCCTTTATCGCCCCCGGCGAGACCTTCAGCTACCAGAGTGGCGTTCCCCTCGCCACTCCGTTTGGCGTGATGGAGGGCAGCTACCTGCTGCAAGATGAGTCTGGGCAGCAGTTCGATGCCCCCATCGCCCCCTTCACGCTGGCCGTTCCCCACATCATTAACTGAGGTTGCATGGCAAACTGTTTTGTCGGCGATATCCAGGGCTGTTACGACGACCTGCGCCGTCTGCTGGATCTGGCCGAATTCGACTTCGATAACGACACCCTCTGGCTGTGCGGCGATCTGGTGGCCCGTGGCCCGGACTCCCTCAATACCCTGCGTTTCGTCAAATCCTTGGGCCAACGCGCCGTCACCGTGCTCGGCAACCACGATCTGCACCTGTTGGCGGTGGCCAACGGGGTCGCGCCGCTCAAGAAGAAAGACAAGCTGCAAGCCCTGATGGAGGCACCGGATCGGGATGAGCTGCTGGAGTGGCTGCGCCAGCGCCCCCTGCTGGCGGAACACCCGGACCTGCCCATCATGATGATCCACGCGGGACTCTCTCCCGCCTGGGATGCCCGCACCGCACGCAATTGCGCCCGTGAGGTGGAGAGCCTGCTGCGCGGGGATCAATACCAGTGGTTGCTGCACAACATGTACGGGGATCAACCGGACAGCTGGGACGACAACCTGCTGGGGATAGAGCGCTATCGCTACATCATCAACAGCTTCACCCGCATGCGTTTTTGCTACTTCGACGGTCGACTCGACTTCAAGTGCAAGAAGGGGCCGACAGAATCCACTCCTGGCCTGCGTCCCTGGTTTGAGCAGCGTGAGCACCACGTGGACGATCCCATACTGGTGTTCGGCCACTGGGCGGCCCTGATGGGGGTCACCGGCAAGGATGACATCAAGGGGCTGGACACTGGCTGCGTCTGGGGCAACAGCCTCACCCTGTGGCGTTATGAAGATGACGCCCTGATAGCGACCCCCTGCCCCGCCTACGCCAAGTGAGGCATAGTCACAGCCTCGTCTTGCACGGCGGCACGACTCAGTAATGAAACGGGCCCGGCATCACTGCCGGGCCCGTTTTTATGGTGATCGCCCTGAGACTAGAGTTTACGCCCCAACCGCTTTTCGATCTGGCGCCGCTCCCACTCTGGCCCAAACAGCTTGAATGGCTGGAACAGGTTGATAGCATGAGACGCCAATCCCAGCCCCCAGCCCAGTGCCGGCCACCAGGCCCAGATGTAATCCGGGTTGCTCAGATAGTTGATGATGAACAGACCCGTCATCACCAACACATAGCTGATGAGGTGGCCATAGAAGCCCTTGAGCCCCTCGACGAACTTCATCGCCTCCCGCTCATCCTGGGCGACATGCACGCTCCCCGCACTCTCGACATCGTTCCCTTTCATCTCGCTCTCCTGCAGTTGAGTCACGTCGAGCCCAAAGACGGAGGCCAGGGCCTTGAGGGATTCCAGTCCGGGTTGCTGCCCCTGCTCAATCCGCTGGATGGTGCGCACACTCAGACCGGAGAGGGTGGCCAACTGCTCCTGAGACCAACCCCGCTGCAATCTCAATTTCCTGACTATCATCATCGGCTCCTCGTGGTTATGGACAGGGCCAGCATAGGGGCGAGAGCAGGCTGATGACACGACAAAGCCCTGACATCAACCTGACTGTCGTGTTAAATCAATGCATTAGAACTCTTTTCGTCCACGATTCAGAGACTCTGCATCAGCTCGGCGGCGATCTTGAAGGAGTGCAGTCTCGCCTCGTGGTCGACGATGGGGCCGTTGAACATCAGCTCATCCGCCCCAGTTTCGGCCAGTAGCGCCTGCAAGCCGTGACGGACTCTGTCCCTGTCACCCACCAGGGAACGCGCCAGGGTCTGCTCCATCGCCATCAGCTCTCGCGGCGACCACTCCTCCCCCAGCTCCTGCACCGGCAGCGGCAACTTGCCGGCATCACCGCGATAGAGCCGCAGGAACTGCTGCTGCAGCGTGGTGAACAGGAAGCGGGCCTCTCGCTCAGTATCGGCTGCTATCACGTTGATGCACACCACGGCATAGGGCTTGGGCCAGCGGGCGGAAGGCTGGTACTGACTGCGATAGAGTTCCAGCGCCTGCAGTAGCAGGCCGGGGGCGAAGTGGGAGGCGAAGCCGAACGGCAGACCCATGGCCGCCGCCAGCTGGGCGCTGTAGAGGCTGGAGCCCAGCAACCAGATGGGGACATGCAACCCCTGACCCGGGACCGCCTGTACCGCGCCCGGTTGATCGCCAAAGTAGTGCATCAGCTCGCGTACATCGGCGGGGAAGTCATCCACCTCACCGCTCTTCTGACGGCGCAGTGCCTGCATGGTGCGCTGATCTGTGCCAGGCGCGCGCCCGAGCCCCAGATCGATACGATCAGGATAGAGAGAAGCCAAGGTGCCAAACTGTTCGGCAATCACCAGAGGCGAGTGGTTCGGCAGCATGATGCCGCCCGCCCCCAGCCGCAGCGTACTAGTGCCGCCGGCCAGATGACCAATCAAGACAGAGGTGGCGGCGCTGGCGATCCCCGGCATGTTGTGATGCTCCGCCAGCCAGTAGCGGTGGTAGCCCCACTGCTCGGCATGACGAGCCAGATCCAGTGAATGGCGAAATGATTCGGCCGGCACAGCGCCTTCGGGAACGGGTACCAGATCGAGAACGGAATAGGGGACGACAGACATGGGACACTCCATTGCAACAGGGTTCAACAAGCAGTGGGCAATGTAGCATGAGATATCTGAATGGCACACGTCTGGGGATCCTGATGAGATCGCCACCCCATCCAGCCCCCAGGAGAGGATGCGGGCTCGCTCCCTTGCCCTGCCTGCGTCTTGTCCGGTGACGTGTCTGAGCTATGCCAGGGTGGCGTGAACGTCAAGTGACATTATTCGCAGTAACGAAGAGTCCCGGGTGACACTAGTCTCTGATGGCTCGTTGTCCGGCGGTGAGCAGACCCCCTATCCCATCTCATTGGAGAATACAGGCATGAATGCAACCACTGATACCAAGACCGGCCTCTTCCTCGCCTCCTTCGACATCGGCAAAGCCAAACCGGGCGCCCCACTGCTGCGTCTTAACCTCAGCGTCTATACCCCGGGCGAAACCCTGAGCGGCGTCGCTCACCTGACCCAGGCTACCAATCCCCCGCTGGATCTGGCATCCGACGTGAAAGGCCAATACACCTATATGTGCGTCATGCCCAAGCAGTGCCATATTCTGGTGACGGCCCAGGGCTACCCCATCATCAAATGGCCACAGCACGCCGGCATAGGCCCGGTGATCCTGCCCAACTTCGAGCTGCGCATGGTGCTCAATGAAGACTGGAAGTCCGGTACCGCCAACTACAAGTACCAAGACAACCATCAAGTCTGGCACGAGGTAAAAGACGCCCCCGTCACCCTGGTGCCCGCCGCCGTACTGGCATGACTCAGGCGGCCCCGTCGGGGCCGTCTCCCCTCGAATAATCCTCTGTCGGTAATTGTGTTTTTTGTCATCCTTCGGACACACTGAATAGTTGCTCACTATGATGATTGTGTGTGGGACAAGGATACGTCCATGACAAAAGCCAGCCTGGGTCGAAGACCCTTTTATGTACACATTGCCACCCTGTTCATTCTGCTGTTCACCCTGCTGGGTGGCGCTCTCATTTTGCTGCAGTACCAGCAGAGCATGCAGCAAGGGCTGGAGCACGAGCGTCAGAGCTTTCAGCAATACAGAGATCAGCTAGCGCTGGCACTCAACCTGAACGAACGCCCGGCCCGCATGTCCCTGAGCCTGCTGCGCAGCGGCCAGTTGGCGGCCATGACGGATCTGGAGGCGCGTCTCGCTTATCTGCCACAACTGGCCGAAGTGCTGGCCAACAGTGCCAGTTATGGCGCTATCTATGCCGGTTATGAGGATGGTGACTTCTTTCTGGTCCGCAAGCTGACCCCGCGCGCCAAGGAGCGCCTGGACCAAGCCCCTCCCGCCAGCTACCTGCTGGTACAGAGCCTGAGCCAGGGCCAGGGGGAATACCTCTATTTTGACAAACGGCTGCACCTGCTCGAGCGTCGCCTCATGCCCGATTATCGCTACGATCCTCGCAGCCGTGACTGGTACAAGGAGGCCCGCTGGCGCACCGGCATCATAGTGACCCACCCCTACCTCTTCTTCACCACCATGGAGCCGGGCATGACGCTGGCGGTGGAGAGCGACAATCGTCGGGCGGTACTCGGGCTGGATACGGGCGTCGAGGGACTCTCAGCCCTGATCGGGGGGCTCGCCCTGCCCAACCACAGCCAGCTGGTGTTATTCGATGAATTTGGCACCCTGCTGGCAACTGATCCCCAGCAATTGCCCAGCTTCGATCAGCTGAGCCGTTTGCCCATGCTGTCGGCCCTCAATCACCCCATACTGACCAGGCTGCAGCAGCAAATTGCCACCCAGCCCACCCTGCTGCACGGCCCGAGCGAGCAGACCCTCAGTGCGGATGATCGCAGCAACTGGCTGGTCAACCTCTCCTCCCTGGGGGAGGGTTCACCTTTCTATATCGCCCTGCTGGTCCCCACAGAGGCGCTGACGGCGCAGGCGCGGCAAGAGGCCCTGCACAACCTGGCATGGACCCTGGCCGGTCTGCTGTTGCTGCTGCCCGTTATCTGGCTCACAGCGAGGCGCACCGCCTCCCCCCTGCTGGCGCTGACCCGGGAGGCCGAGCAGATCCAGCACTTCGATTTCAGTGACAGCCCTGGGCCAAGCTCCGCCATTCAGGAGATAGATGACCTGGCCCGCACCATGTCCGGCATGCGGCTGACCCTGGGCAACTTCATGAGCATGGGGCGGGCACTGGCGGCCGAGCGCCGCTTCGACTCCCTGCTCAGCCGGATCCTGCACGAGACGGTCGCGGCCGCCCAGGCGCAAGGAGGCTGCCTCTATCTGGCGCAAGACAAGCAGATGACAGCGGTTCAGGCCATCTGGCAGCAGCAGCCCCTGGAATGTGAGAAGGTACACTGGCAGGCGGAGCTGCTAGGCGGTCTCTACCATAGCGAGCGGCTCAGTCTGCCCCTCGATGCCGACAACTGGTCGCAATACCTAGCCGACTGGGGCCCCTTTCCCGGTCAGCGTCAGTTGCTGAGCGAGCCCCTCTACAACCATCGCCAGGAGCTGATCGGTTGCCTCTTGCTGATCCTGCCGAGCTGCTCTGAGGCCGAACTGGCCGCGCGTACCAGTCTCATCGAGGCGCTGGCCGGCATGTCGGCCTCCGCCATCGAGAACCAGCGCCTGCTGGAGGAGCAAAAGCAGTTGCTGGAAGCCTTCATCGAGCTCATCGCCGGCGCCATCGATGCCAAAAGCCCCTACACGGGCGGCCACTGCCAACGCGTCCCCGAGCTGACCCGTATGCTGACGGAGGCGGCTTGTGCCCAGAGCCAGGGCCCTTTCAGCGACTTCACACTCAACGAGGAGGAGTGGGAAGCCATTCACATCGCGAGCTGGCTGCACGACTGTGGCAAGGTCACCACCCCCGAGTTCGTGGTCGACAAGGCCACCAAGCTCGAGACCATCTACGACCGCATTCACGAAATCCGCACCCGCTTCGAGGTGCTCAAGCGCGATGCCTACATAGAGGCGCTGGCGACCCGCTTGCCGGAAGCGGAGCGGCTTGCCAGCCAGGAAGCGGTGGCCCCCGTCTGGTCCGCGCTGGACAAGGAGTTCGCCTTCGTCGCCGAGTGCAATCTCGGGGGCGAATGGATGGATCCCAAGAAACTGGAACAGCTCGACGCCATCGCCAGCCGTACCTGGCTGCGCACCCTGGATAACCGGCTTGGTCTCAGCCGGGATGCCCTCAAGCTCCATGGGGAGGCGCCCGCCTCCCTGCCCTGCCTTGAGCCGTTGCTGGCCGACAAGCCGGAGCACAAGATCCCCAGACCCGACCACGACCAGCTCACCGCGCACAATCCCTGGGGCTTCAAGGTCAAGGTCCCCACCCACCTCTACAACCGGGGGGAGCGCTACAATCTCGCCATCGGCCGCGGTACCCTCACCGAGGAGGAGCGCTACAAGATCAACGATCACATCATCCAGACCATCCGCATGCTGGAGCGCCTCCCCTTCCCCCATCACCTGCGCAAGGTGCCCGAGATAGCGGGCGGCCATCACGAGCGGATGGATGGCAAGGGCTATCCGCGCCAGTTGCAGGGCGCCCAGATGAGCATTCCCGCCCGCATCATGGCCATCGCCGACATCTTCGAGGCACTGACCGCCAGCGATCGCCCCTACAAACCGGGCAAGACGGTCTCCCAGTCACTGACCATCATGCAGAGCATGGTGCGCGAGCAGCACATCGACGAGGCGCTGTTCACCCTCTTCATCGAGAGTGGCGTCTGGCGAGACTATGCCGAGCGCTTCCTATCCCCGGAACAGCTGGACGAGGCCCAGTGCCAGGCACTGCTGGCCACGGGATCCACTACCGTGATCCCCATGACGCACGCCTCATCATGAGAAGAGGGCCAACAGGCCCTCGTATACATTGATCAGGAAGCGAGTTCGGTCGGCGGGCTCGCCAGGTAGTGACTCATGGTCTCCCGCATCTTGAACTTCTGCAGTTTGCCGGTCACCGTCATGGGGTACTCCTCCACGAAGCGGATGTACCTCGGCACCTTGAAGTAGGCGATGCGGGCAGAGAGAAACTGCCTGAGATCCTCCTCGCTCACGTCCTGATCCGGTCTGAGCTTGACCCAGGCGCACACCTCCTCACCATAACGCTCGCTGTCGACCCCGAACACGGCGGCATCCTGCACCGCCGGGTGATCGTAGAGCCAGTCCTCGACCTCCCGCGGATAGACGTTCTCGCCACCCCGGATGATCAGCTCCTTGCTGCGCCCGACGACTTGCACATAGCCCTCGTCGTCCATGATGCCTATGTCTCCCGAGTGCAACCAGCCCTCCTCGTCTATGGTGGCCGCCGTCTTGGCCGGATCCTGCCAGTAGCCCTGCATCACCCCATTGCTGCGACAGCAGATCTCCCCCTTCTCGCCGATGGGCACTATTTCGCCGCTGGGATCGAGCAGCTTGATCTCCGTGTGTCCTATGGCCCGACCGACCGTGGTCACCCGCTTGTGCAGAGGCGCATCGATGGCGGTCATGTGATTGATGGGGCTGCACTCGGTCTGACCGTAGGCGATGGTTACCTCCGTCATGTGCATCAAATCCTGTACCTTGCGCATCAGGGGCTCGGGGCAGATGGCCCCCGCCATGATGCCGGTGCGCAGGGAGGAGAGATCGAAGCGGCCGAAATCCGCCAGTTCCAGCTCGGCGATGAACATGGTCGGTACCCCGTGCAGGGCGGTGCAGCGCTCCTCACTCACCATCTGCAGCGTCGCCACCGGATCGAACGCCTCCGAGGGAAACAGGGCGCAGGCCCCCACACTGATGCAGACCAGATTGCCGAGCACCATGCCAAAGCAGTGATAGAGCGGCACCGGGATGCAGAGCCTGTCCTGCTCGCTGAAGGCCATGCCCCTTGCCACCTGCTGACCGTTGTTGAGGATGTTGCTGTGACTCAAGGTCGCCCCCTTGGGATTGCCCGTGGTGCCCGAGGTGAACTGGATATTGATAGCATCCTCTGGCCTCAGCGTGGCCGCGACCCGGGCCAGCCTCGCCGGATCCTGTTCACCTCCCAGCGCCTGTACGGCGCCGAAGTTGAGCATACCCGGTGTTGCCTCCTCGCCGAGCCGGATCACCAACCCCAGGCTCGGCAGACGGGGGGCGACAAGCTTGCCGGGTTCGCACTCCGCCAGCTCGGGGGCCAGCTCCCTCAGCATGGCGAGGTAGTCCGTCCCCTTGAAACCGCTGGCACAGATGAGGGCGCGGCAGCCCACATTGTTGATGGCGAACTCCAGCTCGTAGCTGCGATAGGCGGGATTGATGCAGACCATGATGGCGCCGATGCGGGCGGTGGCGAACTGCACCAGGCACCACTCTATGTTGTTCGGTGACCAGATGCCGACCCTGTCCCCCGGCTGGATGCCGAGCGCCAGCAGCCCCAGTGCCACCCTGTCTATCTCGGCCAGATACTCACGATAGTTCCAGCGGATCTGCTGGTGACGCACCACCACAGCTGGCCGCTCGGGAAAGCGCTCAGCTATCCCTTGCAGGTAATCGCCTATGGTCTGGTGGAGCAGGGGCTGGTCGCTGGGACCGGCCAGGTAGCTGAGGGATGAGTACATGAGTGACTCCTGGTCACGAGGGTTGGGGTCGCCCACGACTCGGCTGGCATGCAAATACGGTTGTTACGTTAATGTAAATTTCGATTATTGAGAAGGCACACTTTGGTCGAATAAGTTCCATAAAAACGGCCAACCGAAGTTGACCGTTTTGCGGTGAAGAGACGCTCGTGGATTTAGAACAGCAGGTGCGCCACGCCGGCGATGACCGGCAGGGTGACCAGGGTGCGCAGCAGGAAGATGACGAACAGCTCCCACAGCTTGACCGGGATCTTGCTGCCAAGCAGCAGGGCGCCCACTTCCGACATATAGATGAGCTGGGTGACCGACATGGCGGCGATCACGAAGCGGGTGATGTCGCTCTCTATGGTGGAGGCCAGCACAGCCGGGATGAACATGTCCGCGAAGCCGACCATGATGGTCTTGGACGCCGCCTCGGCCTCCGGCAGTTGCAGCAGCTCCAGCAAGGGCACGAAGGGAGCACCCAGCCAGTTGAACACAGGGGTGTGCTCCGCCAGCATCAGGGCGCAGGTACCGATGGCCATCACCACCGGCAGCACGCCAAACACCATGTCCAGGGCATTCTTCACCCCTTCCCGCGCCACGGCACCCAGGCTCGTCATGCTGTCGGCCTTGGTCAGCGCACGCTGATAGCCATAACTCAACACGCTGTGCTGATGGGGGATCGCCTCCTGCTTGCGGCACAGGGGGCTGCCATCGCTGTAGACATCCTTCTTCCAGGAGAGCGGCGGCAGGCGCGGCACGACGATGGCGGCCACCACCCCGGCCAGGCAGACCGTCAGGTAGAAGGGCACGAACATGTGCTCCAGCCTCACCTGGGAGATCACCACCAGGCAGAAGGTGATGGAGACGGCGGAGAAGGTGGTGCCGATGACGGCCGCTTCCCGCTGGGTGTAGAACTTGCCTTCGTACTGCTTGCTGGTGAGCAGGATGCCGACGCTGCCATCGCCGAGCCAGGAGGCAAAGCAGTCCACCGCCGAGCGACCCGGCAGGCGGAACACCGGCCGCATGATGCGAGTCATCATGGTGCCGACAAACTCCAGCAGGCCGAAGTCCAGCAACAGAGGCAACAGCAGGCCGGCGAAGATGAACACAGAGAACAGCACCGGCAGCAGATCGTGCAGCACCAGGCCACCGGTCGCCCCGGAGCGCAGCGCCTCGGGCCCTGCCTCAAAGAAAGTCAGCAGCACGAAGACGCCCCCCAGCACCCGCACACAGGCCCAGAACGGGGAGACGTTGAACAGGCTGTTGAGGAAGGGGCGACGCACCAGGATCGCCGGCTTGAACAGCCAGGCAACGAGCGTCATCAGCATGGTCGTGGTGATGATGGCACTGACCACGGCCACCAGATGATCGGCGAACACGGTCTGCACCAGTTTCGCCAGCACGGCGACGGGAATGGTGACGTTACCGTCATAGATGACCGGGGTCATAAACAGCAGGATCCCGATGAGAGACGGGACGAGGAACATCAGCAGGTTGCGGCGGGTATGGATCGCCGGGGCCTGCAGGGTCTTTTCCAACATGATCGACAGCCTTAATGTGACTTTTCCTTCAGCCAGGTCGTCTGCATGTTCATGCTCTCACCCGGCAAACGGGCGCAAGAATATCCAATAAAAACGCACAAACAAGCTTTTAATGGATTATTCCAAGCATAAATATTTCTACAGACAAACCATCCATCAGAACAAACCAAAACAGATATGCATATCAATTCAAATCGATTGGTTAGCATATTGTTTCAAAATGGTTAAGTTCAGGCGCGCAGTATAATCAGTCTCGATAGGCAGGCAATAAGTGGCATGAGAAATATATCTATATGGTGATCCCGTCGCGCTTCCCATAAAAAAACCGGAGCCTGTTGCCAGGCTCCGGTTTCGTCGTGAGCGGGAGAAATCAATCGCGCACGTAGATGACTTCGACGCCATCGTCGTCTTCGTCATCCCAGTCATCGTCATCCAGACCATCATCGAAGGCCTTGGAAGCGGCCAGCGCTTCGGCTTCCGCCTGAGCGAGCTGGTTCTTGTGGTAATCGTCCCACTTGAACTCCACCTTCTCGATGGCGGCCTTGGCATCGGCTTCCAGCTGACGAGGCATGGTATCCAGCAGATCCAGGATGTCGTAGCACACCTTCTTGGTGCCTTCCTTGCTGATGGCAGTGATCTGGTAGACAGGGCCTTCGTAGGCCAGTGCGGCCTTGACTCTGTCCATCACTTCCTGGGCTTCTTCTTCCAGGATCAGATCCATCTTGTTGAATACCAGCCAGCGCGGCTTGCTCGCGAGTTCCGGGCTGTATTTCTCCAGCTCACGGACGATGGTCACGGCGTTCTCGGCGGGATCCGAGCCATCGACCGGGCAGATGTCCACCAGGTGGATCAGCACGCGGCAGCGCTCGAGGTGCTTCAGGAAGCGGATACCCAGACCAGCCCCTTCGGCGGCCCCTTCGATCAGGCCGGGAATATCGGCGATGACGAAGGAGCGGGAGTTCTCGCCCCGTACCACGCCCAGGTTCGGCACCAGGGTGGTGAAGGGGTAATCGGCCACTTTCGGACGGGCCGCAGAGACGGCGCGGATGAAGGTGGACTTGCCGGCGTTGGGCAGACCCAGCATGCCGACGTCCGCCAGCAGCAGCAGCTCCAGCTTCAGGGTGCGCACTTCACCCGGGGTGCCGTTGCTCTTCTGGTACGGAGCACGGTTGACCGAGCTCTTGAAACGGGTGTTGCCAAGGCCATGGAAGCCACCTTTGGCGACCAGCAGTTTCTGGCCATGGGTGGTCAGGTCACCCAGCAGTTCGCCGGTGTCTTCATCGCTGGCACGGGTACCGACCGGCACGCGCAGGGTACGATCCTTGCCGCGACGACCGGTACAGTTAGCGCTCTGGCCATTCTCGCCACGCTCAGCGGCATGGAAACGCTCGAAGCGGTAGTCGATCAGGGTGTTCAGGTTTTCGTCGGCGATCAGATAGACGTCGCCACCATCGCCACCGTCACCGCCGTCCGGGCCACCGTTCGGAATGTACTTCTCACGGCGGAAGCTCACACAACCGTTACCACCGTCACCGGCATCGACTCGAATCTGGACTTCATCAACAAACTTCATAGGTAACCGTCACCTTCAATTCGAAAAACCGATACGCAATTATAGTGGTACAGACCCCTGCGGGCGAGACGCATCTGGCCGATCAGGCCCGTCTTCGCCGCCGCATCCGCGTGCCGCTTTTTCGTCAAACTCATCAGAAAAACAAAAGCCCCGCCTGTTGGCGGGGCTTTGGATCCTTGCGGTCCGTAATTACTCAGCAACGATGCTGACGTACTTACGGTTCTGCGGACCTTTAACTTCGAACAACACTTTACCGGTCGCAGTAGCGAACAGAGTGTGGTCGGTGCCCAGGCCAACGTTGGTGCCAGGGTGGAACTTGGTGCCACGCTGACGAACGATGATGCTGCCTGCCAGAACTGTTTCGCCGCCGAAACGCTTCACGCCAAGGCGTTTAGCTTCAGAATCGCGACCGTTGCGGGATGAACCGCCAGCTTTTTTGTGTGCCATCTATCGGACTCCTCTAATTAAGCGCTGATGCCAGTGATTTTGACTTCAGTGAACCACTGACGGTGGCCCGCTTGCTTACGATGGTGCTTACGACGACGGAACTTGACGATAGTCACTTTCTCGCCACGGCCGTGAGCCACAACTTCAGCTACAACCTTGCCACCTTCAACGAAAGGAGCACCTACTTTAAAAGTGTCGCCTGCAGCAACCATCAGAACTTCGTTGAAGTCGATGGTAGCGCCAGTCTCAACGTTCAGCTTTTCCAGACGAACGATTTGACCTTCGGCCACACGGTGTTGTTTTCCGCCGCTTTGGAATACCGCGTACATTTGATTAACTCCGTAAAGGCGTGTCTTTTGCTCAAGGCCAGACACGCGCAAAAACCTATAACAATGGGCCGGCATTCTACGCAAATCGATTTGCTCAGGCAAGGCCAATTTAGCAAAAAGTTTATTTTGTGCGCATATCTGCCGCCGTGAATAAACGCTTAACTGTAACCCATTGTGAAATCGTGTAGAATCCCCGCCATTGCTAAAAACGCAGTAATTGCTGCCGTCACGTTACGAGACTTATGGACCAACAGACTATCCGTGCGCTCTGTGCCGCCGACATGACGGCGGTCAATGAACTGATCCTGGCGAGACTCCAGTCCGATGTCAGTCTGATCAACCAACTGGGTTTCTACATTGTCAGTGCAGGCGGAAAACGGATGCGCCCCATGCTGACAGTCATGGCCGCCCGCGCACTGGGTTATGAAGGTGAAGATCACCTGAAACTGGCCGCCATCATCGAATTCATTCACACCTCCACCCTGCTGCACGACGACGTGGTCGACGAATCGGACCTGCGCCGTGGTCGGGAGACCGCCAACGCCATGTTTGGCAACGCCGCCAGCGTGCTGGTCGGTGATTACCTCTACAGCCGCTCCTTCCAGATGATGAGCGAGCTCTCCAACCTGAAAGTGATGGAGATTCTGGCCGACGCCACCAACACCATCGCCGAGGGGGAAGTGCTGCAGTTGATGAACTGCAACGATCCGGACACCACGGAAGAGAGCTACATGACGGTCATCTACTGCAAGACCGCCAAGCTGTTCGAGGCCGCCACCCGCCTCGCCGCCGTGCTGACCCATCAGCCTGCGTCCGTCGAGCAGGCCATGACAGATTACGGCAAGTATCTGGGCACCGCCTTCCAGATCATCGACGATGTCATGGACTACTGCTCCCAGAGCGATGAGATGGGCAAGAACGTCGGCGACGACCTGGCCGAAGGCAAACCCACCCTGCCCCTGCTGCGGGCCATGGCGGTCGGCTCCCCCGAGGAGCGCCAGCTGGTGCGCGATGCTATCGAACATCGCAACGGCATGGATCACTTAGACCAGATCCTGGCCATCCTGGATCGCACCGGTGCCCTCGAATATTCCCGCCAACGCGCCCGGGAAGAGGCCGACAAGGCCATCGCCGCCCTCGCCATCCTGCCTGACTCTGAGCACAAGCAGGCGCTGGCCACCCTGGCCGAGATGGCGGTGCAACGCAGCGCCTGACCAGCTCATCTGCTGCGCATAAAAAAGAGGCCCAGGGGCCTCTTTTTTGATCGGCGCTGTTGGTCAGCACAGGGCGCCCCGGTCGCTGGGCTGTGCCCAGCCGCCTCAGTGGCCGAGCGCCCAGAGGATGACGGCGCCGGCCACCACCAGACAGCCGCCGATGCGGCGCAGCTGCTCCGGTGGCTGATCGCTCATCAGTCGCAGCATCTGCTGCCAGGCCTTCGGCGCCAGCAAGGGCCCTAACCCCTCAAACAGCAGCAACAGCCCCAATCCCATCAACACGGATGTCAGCATCCCCTCTCCTTACTTGCCAAGACAGGTCCGCCTCGACGGCGGGCTGCCCCATGATGCAAAAAGGGCCTGAATGTTCAGGCCCTTCGTTCTTGCAGTGCTAAGCGTGGGTGTTAGACGCTTACTGCTTGTCGCCGTGAGGAGACTTGAGGTAGCGGAAGAACTCGCTGTCCGGCTTCAGGACCATGAGGTCATTGCCACCGGCGAAGCTCTTGCGGTAAGCCTCCATGCTACGCACGAAGCTGAAAAACTCGGGGTCTTTCTTGTAGCTGTCGGCATAGATCTTGGCGGCTTCGGCATCCCCTTCACCACGCAGCTGACGGGCGTTACTCTCGGCATCTGCGATCATGACGGTGACCTTGCGGTCGATGTCGGCACGCAGGATTTCAGCCTGCTCGCGGCCCTGGGAACGGTGCTCACGGGCAACCGCGGTCCGCTCGGCACGCATCCGCTGATAGATGGAGTTGGACACTTCCACCGGCAGGTTGATCTGCTTGATCCGCACATCCACCACCTTGATGCCGAGCTCGGAGGAGCGCGCCATCTTCATCAGGGCATCTTCCATCACGGTACTGCGCTCACCGGAGACTATGTCCTTGATGGTGCGGTTACCGATCTCGGAACGCAGACCGTTGTTGATCTTGCGCTTGAGCAGGTCTTCGGCCTGGATCTTGTTGCCACCACCGGTTGCCAGGTAGTACTTGGAGAAGTCCTCGATCTTCCACTTCACGTAGGAGTCGATGATGAGGTCTTTCTTCTCGGAGGTGACGAAACGATCCGCCTGGCCTTCCAGGGTCTGGATACGGGCGTCCATCTTGCGAACCTGATCGATGAGCGGCACCTTGAAGTGCAGACCCGGCTCGTAGAGACGGGGCTCACCGGAGTCAACCCGCTTGACCTTGCCGAACTGCACGACGATCCCCTTCTGACCTTCATCGATGATGAAGACGGAAGAGAAGCAGACCATGGCAGCCACAGCGATCACACCAATAGCAATCTTCTTCATCTATTAGTTTCTCCCTGTGCTGAAACGGTCGCCGCCACGCAGCGGCGTCGGAGTGGAGTTAGCCCCTTCGTTGGACGGCTGGGCCGGCTCCACCGCAGCAGTACCCGCCGCACGGGCCGGTTGTTGTACGGTATTCGCCTTGCCAGACAGCTTGTCCAGCGGCAGGTAGATCATGCTGTTGTTGCCAGCAGGCATGTCGACCACCACCTTGTTGGTTTGCTGGTAGAGCTCTTCCATGGTTTCCAGGTAGATACGGTCACGGGTCAGCTCGGGTGCGGCCTGATACTGGGGCAGCAGCTCGTTGAAGCGAGCGACTTCACCCTGGGCCTTCAGCACGATCTGGGACTTGTAACCCTCGGCTTCCTGCTCCAGACGCTTGACCTGACCACGAGCCTTGGGCTCGACTTCACGGGCATAGGCTTCCGCTTCACGAATGAAGCGCTGCTCATCTTCCTGAGCGGAGATGGCATCATCGAAGGCGTCTTTCACTTCTTCTGGCGGACGGGCTGGCAGGAAGTTGACGTCGACGATCTGCAGACCCATGTGGTAGGGCTCTATGATGCTGTCGATCACCTGCCAGGTGTCCTGACGGACCTTCTCACGACCGGTGGTCAGCACTTCGTCCATGCGGGTGTGACCCACGACATGGCGCAGGGCACTGTCGGTGGCCTGACTCAGACTCTCGTCCGCATTGGTGACGCTGAACAGGTACTGCTGGGGATCGACCACGCGATACTGCACGTCCATCTCGACCCGGACCACGTTCTCGTCCTGGGTCAGCATGAAGCCGGAGGCAGGCAGGGAGCGCACAGACTCCACATCCACCGGGATCACCTTGTCGATGAAGGTCGGTTTCCAGCGCAGGCCAGGATCCACGTTATGGGAATACTCCCCAAAACGCAGCACCACACCGCGTTCGGCTTCACGTATGGTGTAAAAGCCGCTGACGACCCACACCACCACGGCGACCACCAGTGCGATGGAGAGGCCAAACTTGCCCACATCACCACCACCGGATTTGCCACCACCGAACAGGCCACCAAAGCGGCGGCTCACCTTACGCAGCATTTCATCCAAATCAGGGGGTCCCTGATTCTTGCCGTTATTCCCCCAAGGGTCACGGTCTTTGCCGTTGTTACCAGGCTCATTCCAAGCCATCAGCGTCTCCATTAATACATGCGGATGGATATCATCTCTATCGGGTCACCAGTCGTTGACGAAGCCGCTAAGCCTTCATCCTCATCGACGAATCAATGCCTGATAAAGCGTTGTAAACTCTCACCTTCTTGTTTCATGAGGCGGTTCCAGTCGGCCACTTGCAAGCGCACCTCCAGGACAAAATCCCCCTCCTCGCTGAAACCTTCCTGCTCGATGCCCTTGAGCCGATAGAGCGCACTGCGCAATCTGGCGGCCGAGGGCGGTAATTGCAGGGTGTGATGGACCATGGATCCAGCCAGCAGTTCAGTCAGGGCCTGGAACAGGAACTCACTCCCCTCACCAGTCTGGGCAGAGAGCCAGACCCGCACCGGGCGACCCTCGTCATCCCGCTCCAGACCGGCCGGTCGCTCGGCCAGCTTGTCTATCTTGTTACAGATCATCAGCTGGGGACGGTCGTCCGCCTCGATCTCGGCCAGCACAGTCTGTACCGACTCGACATTCTCCTGCATCTGTTCGTCGGCACAGTCCACGACATGCAGCAACAAGTCCGCCTCGCGGGTCTCCTGCAGCGTCGCCTTGAAGGCCGCGACCAGATCATGGGGCAAGTGTCGAATAAATCCAACTGTATCCGCCAGAATCACATCACCCACATCCTGGATCACCAATTTACGCAGGGTGGGATCCAGAGTTGCGAACAATTGGTCGGCAGCATACACGCTGGCATCTGTAAGTTGGTTGAACAAAGTGGACTTTCCGGCGTTGGTATAGCCCACCAGAGAAACGGTCGGCACCTCGTTGCGGTTGCGGGCGCGACGACCCTGCTCCCGCTGCTTCGCCACCTTGTCGAGTCGACGCAAAATCGCCTTGATGCGTTCCCGCAGCAGGCGTCGATCGGTTTCTAATTGAGTTTCACCCGGACCACGCAGGCCGATCCCCCCCTTCTGACGCTCAAGGTGGGTCCAGCCTCGCACCAGGCGAGTAGAAAGATGGCGTAATTGGGCCAGTTCGACCTGCAACTTGCCTTCGTGAGTGCGGGCGCGCTGAGCGAAGATATCCAGGATAAGGCCGGTTCTGTCCACCACCCGGCACTGGAACAGACGCTCCAGGTTGCGCTCCTGGGCGGGGGTCAGGGCGTGGTTGAAGATGACGACGTCCGCACCCAGCATCTGTACGTGGGACGCGATCTCTTCCGCCTTGCCGCTGCCGACAAAAAACTTGGCGCTGGGGGCGCTGCGGCTGGTGGTGACCACCCCCAGCGCATTGACCCCGGCCGAGCTCACCAACATCTTGAGCTCTTCCAGATCCTCCCGCTCACCCTCATCACTGAAGTTGACATGTACCAGAACGGCCTGTTCACCAGCTTCATAACGGTCAAACAAGCGCTTGCTCCTTAACAGGTTTCATGATGAATCTGAGTTGGCGAGTCGGCTCGCCGCAGGATATCACGCCTCGGCTTCACCCTGTTGCTCTTCACCAGCGGCGCCCGGGGCGTGCTGATGATGGTTGACGGCGCGGGCCGGCACCACGGTAGAAATGGCGTGCTTGTAAACCATCTGGCTCACGGTGTTCTTCAGCAAAATGACAAACTGGTCAAACGATTCGATCTGACCCTGCAGTTTGATGCCGTTCACCAAATAGATAGAAACAGGAATCCGCTCACGGCGCAGCGCATTCAAAAACGGGTCTTGGAGAGATTGCCCCTTAGCCATCTTTCTTTTCCTTATAGTTTGTTGTTTTTAAACACCGGATATCAATATAACAACCTGATTATACAGGGAGTGTCAAGCCGCACCAGCGCGGGCGACGACCCTGGCAAGATTGCCAGACTCACCAGATTCCAACCAGGTCAGATCGGACCAGCCGCGCAACCAGGTCATCTGACGCTTGGCCAGCTGGCGGGTGGCAACGATGCCACGATAACGCATCTCATCATATCCCACTTCCCCTGCCAGGTAGTCCCACATTTGGCGGTAGCCAACGCAGCGAATTGAAGGCAGGTCCGGGGTGAGATCTCCCCGTTCAAACAGGGTTCGCACCTCTTGCTCGAAGCCGTTTTGCAGCATCAGATCGAAGCGTTGCTCGATGCGCTGGTGCAGCACGGCGCGATCGGTCGGCGCGATGGCAAACTGGTGCACCCGATACGGCAAGCCTTCCCCCTGTACCTGGGTCAGCTCGGTGAGGGTCTTGCCGCTGATGCGATAGACCTCCAGCGCCCGGCTCAGACGCTGCGGATCGTTGGGATGAATACGCGCCCCGGCCACCGGGTCGATGCGCACCAGCTCATCGTGCAGTGCCTGCCAGCCGAGGCTGGCGGCTTCGGCCTCAATCTGGGCACGAATGGCCGGATCGGCGGGAGGCAGCGGAGAGAGTCCCTCCAGCAGCGCCTTGAAGTAGAGCATGGTGCCCCCCACCAGCAGCGGGATGCGACCACGGGCCGCTATCTCGTCCATCTCGCGCAGGGCATCGCGGCAAAAATCCGCCGCCGAATAGCTCATGGCCGGATCCAGGATGTCGATCAACCGGTGCGGCGCCTGCGCCAGCTCGGCGGCACTCGGCTTGGCGGTGCCCACATCCATGCCGCGATAAATCAGTGCGGAATCCACGCTGATGATGTCGCAGGGCAGGGCCTGACACAGAGCGATGGCGAGATCCGTCTTGCCGGAGGCCGTCGGCCCCATCAGAAAAATTGCATTCGGCAAGTCAGCCACGTTCACGTTCCTCTGGCACAGGGCATCCAGGCAAGGCACAACCCCTGGGGTTACTCATTGCGCTGGACTGTCCTGTGCAAATTCTGCCAGCACGGTCGCCAGCGAGAGCGGGCGCACCATGCGAATATCAGCCAGTTGGTCACCGTAACCGGTCACAAGTTCCGTCAGCAAGCGACTGGCCGTTGAAAAATCATATATTTTTTCGGTGCTTATACCCTGCTCCACCAGCCATTGGCATAGTACTTCAGCCAGCTGGTTTGCATCACTGTCAGATCCGCTCTCGATCAACTGCAGCAATTCAGGTAAGAGGCGCACCAGATCGGTCTGGCGCAGCAAGGCTGGCACCCGAGTCAGGATCATGGTGTCGCGCCCCCCGCTTTTCAACTCCAGCCCCATGCGTTTAAGCAAACGTTCCTGCTCTGCCACCAGCGCGACCAGGGTTTTGGGCAGCTTGAAGGAGACCGGCAGCAACAGGGGCTGGGCCGCCAGCCCCTGGCCCCAGGTGTCCAGCAACCAGTGACGCAGCAGACAGCGTTCGGCGCGCACCAGGGAGAGCAGCGCCAGCTTGCCGCCTTGCTCAAACAGCAGATAGGCCTGTTCCACCAGGGTCAAAGCCCGAACTCCCTGCGAAGGCGGGTTTGCGGCAGCAGGACCCGGCGCACTGGCCGGCTCGGTCCCGGCCAGGGGCAAGGTGGTGAGCAGGGAGCCTATGCCGCGCACCGCCTCCCGGCTCGGTGGCTCGGGGGGCTGATAGCCGCCGGCGCGGGCCCCGCCTTCTCGCACCGCCTGTGGCTGGGCCGGGGCACGATAGCTGTGCTCGGCCCCGTACCATTCCGGGCGCGGAGCCTGCCCCGGATACTCCGCAGGGGACGTGGATGGCAGATCTATTTCACTACCAGTTAATGGTTCAGCCATGGAATCATCTGCCTTGGCCGCCTCGTGCAGGGCACTGAACAGGGCCTGGAAGATGAAGTCATGGATCAGACGGGCCTGGTGGAAGCGCACCTCGTGCTTGGCCGGATGGACGTTCACGTCCACCTGACGGGGATCCAGCTCTATGTAGAGCACATAGGCGGCGAAACTGCCGGCGGGCAGCAGCTCGTCATAGGCCTGGCGGATGGCATGATTGATCAGCTTGTCGCGCATCATGCGGCCATTGACGTAGGTGTATTGCAGATCGTTCTGGGGTCTGGCCCCGGCGGGAGTCGCCAGCCAGCCCCACAGGCGCACGTCGCTGTGCTCGCTCGACACCGCCAGCGCGTGGTGCATGAAGGGGGTGCCGCAGACGGCGGCGAGGCGCCGCTCCTGCTCTTGCACCGTGTTGGCCGACTTGTACTGGCGCACCACCTTGCCGTTGTGGCGCAGGATCAGGGTGACGTCGAAGCGGGAGAGCGCGATGCGGCGCACCAGCTCGTCGATGTGGGCAAACTCGGTCTTCTCGCTGCGCATGAACTTGCGCCGGGCCGGGGTATTGAAGAAGAGATCCACCACCTCCACCGTGGTGCCCACCGGGTGGGCCGCCGGCTTGACGGTCACGCTCATCTCGCGCCCCTGCGCCTCTGCCTGCCAGGCTTCGCTCTGCTCGGCGGTGCGGGAGGTCAGGGTGAGACGGGAGACCGAACTGATGGAGGCGAGCGCTTCGCCGCGAAACCCCAAGCTGTTGATCCCTTCCAGATCGTCCAGGGTCGCCACCTTGGAGGTGGCGTGGCGCGACAGGGCCAGCACCAGCTCATCCTTGACCACACCACAACCGTTGTCACGGATGCGGATGAGCTTGGCGCCGCCCTTGTCGATGTCCACCTCGATCCGATCCGCCCCCGCATCCAGGCTGTTCTCCACCAGCTCCTTCACCACGGAAGAGGGGCGTTCCACCACCTCGCCAGCGGCAATCTGGTTCGCCAGAATAGGAGGCAATATACGGATCGGCATCAGTTACTCCTGATTGTTATTCTTGCGAGAGCCAGATTTCCTCTCCACGAAAGAGGGGCGTTCCACCGCATCATCACCAGCGGCAATCTGGTTCGCCAGAATGGGCGGCAATATACGGATCGGCATCAGTTACTCCTGATTGTTTTTATTGCGGGATGTAGAGCACCTGCCCTATCTGGATGTCCCGTGATTTCAACTTGTTGATCTCCACCAACCGCGCCTGGCTCACGCCGTGCTTCTCGGCGAGACGGGAGAGGCTCTGGCCGCGGGTGACCACGTGCCGGATCATCTTCGACTTGTCGTTGGCCTGCACGGTACTGACCGGCGCGCTCGTCTCCTTGGCCGCCACCGAGTAGGGCTTGATCACCCCGGCGCCTGAGCCGCTGCTCACGCTGCTGACCGGGGCGCCGCCATCACTGCTGCGGCTCGGCACGGTCGCCGGCATGCGATTGACCACCTGTTGCTGCTGGGGCGCGGCAACCTGCTTCTTCTGTACCGGCTGGCTCTGCACCGGCTGGCTGGCGACCACGGCCTTCTGGCCCTTGCCGGTCAGCATGGGGCCCTTGGTCGGGTGGCTGCGGTAGTAGTTGCGGATCCCCTCGAAGATGGCGCGGGCCAGCTGATCCTGGTAACTGGCGGTGGCCAGCAGCTTCTCTTCCGCGTGGTTGGAGATAAAACCGGTTTCCACCAGTACGGAGGGAATGTCCGGCGCCTTCAACACCGCCAGACTGGCGTGCTCCGGGGCCTTCTTGTGCAGCCGGGCGACCTTGCCCATGGAGCGCAGGATCTGGCGGCTGACGTCATAGCCCTCGGCCCTGGACTTGTCCATGGAGAGGTCGAGGAAGGTCTGTGCCAGATAGGGATTGGGATCGGATTCGGCCAACACCTTGCCGACGCCCCCCAGCAGTTCACCCTGCTTCTCCTGCTTCTCCAGCCAGCTGCCCATCTCGCGGTTGGCGCGGTTGGTCGACAGCACCCAGACGGAGGCACCGCGCGGGGTGGAGTTGTGGAAGCTGTCCGCGTGCACCGACACCAGCAGATCCGCCTTGGCCTTGCGGGCAATCTCGGAGCGCTTGTTCAAGTCGACGAAGTAGTCCCCACGACGGGTCATCACGGCACGCATGCCGGGCTCACGGTCGATCAGGGCCGCCAATTTTTGGGAGACAGAGAGGGTCACCCGCTTCTCGTAGGTGCGGCGCGGACCGATGGAGCCGGGATCTTCCCCCCCATGACCGGGATCGATGGCGATGACGATGGGTTTGCCGTGACCGCCGACCGGAGCGGACTGGGCCGCGGCAGCGGCGCCCCGCTCCTCATAGGGCAGGTCGATCACCAGCCGGTGACCATAAGGGCCCGCTGGCGCCAGCGGGAACACCACAGGCTTGATGGTGGAGCTGAGATCCAGCACCAGCCGCATGCTGCCCTTCTCGAGTGGCGTGCTCTCGCGGATCTTGCGCACCAGCTCGCTCTTGTTCTCGATGCGCGCCAGATTGGCGGCATTGCTCGCCCCCTTCAGGTCGATCACCAGCCGGCTCGGACCGCTCAGGGTAAAGTAATTGAAATTGGGGGCGCTGCTCATGTCGAGCACCACCCGGGTGTTGTCCGGCGATGGCCACACCCGCACACTCTTGAGCTGATTCGCGTAGGAGGGCAGGGCCAGCAGGGAAAGCATTACGACAAGGATCAAGCGCACTGAGATGACAACCGTTCCAGAATGGCTTCGCCGATAGCAGTGCGGGCCTCTATCAGGGCCTCACGCTGCTCGTTTACATACGTCAGGGTGATCTCGAGATCCGGGGCTGGCAACCAGCCGTCCCCTTTTTCCGGCCACTCCACCAGGCAGAGGGTATCGGCGCCGAAATAGTCCCGAATACCCATGAACTCCAGCTCTTCCGGATCCGCCAGGCGATAGAGATCGAAGTGATATACCTGCCAGTTGGCCAGTTCATAGGGCTCCACCAGGGTATAGGTTGGACTCTTAACCTTGCCTTGATGGCCAAGCCCTTGCACCCAGCCCCGGGTCAGAGTGGTTTTGCCGGCCCCGAGGGCGCCGTGCAGGAATACCGTGGTCGCCGCCTGGCACGCCTGTGCCAGCCGTCCGCCCAGAGCCACTGTTGCTGCCTCATCCGGCAGTGTCATCATCAACGTTTTTGCCATGTTCTTCTTTTAACTTGTTACTGTGTCGGATTGACCAGACGGCGGATCCAGGGCAGCAGATCCGATGCCAGCATGCCCCTCTCCCCCTCGGCAGCCGCCAGATCAGCGGCCTCCCCGTGGATAGCGGCCCCCAGTCGGGCCGCCATGCTGGCAGACCAGCCCTGGGCCAGGAGGGCGGCGATTATACCAGATAACAGATCCCCCATGCCGCCACTGGCCATGCCGGGGTTGCCCTCGGTGCAGAGGAATGTGCCCTGCCCGTCGCAGATGAGGGTGCCCGCCCCCTTGAGCAGCACAACGCCGCCATAACGCAACTGCAGCCGAGTGACGGTGGCGAAGCGATCCCCTTCGATCTCGTCGATGGAACAGGCCAGCAGACGAGCCGCCTCCCCTGGATGGGGAGTGAGCACCCAATTATCCTGATGGCGGGGCCTGTGCGCCAGCCAATTCAATCCATCGGCGTCCAATACCAGCGGCTCTTTGCACTCTATGGTGGCCTCGAAGCGGGCAAGCCCCCACTCATCCTGGCCGAGCCCGGGCCCCAGCACCCGCACCCCGGGCCAGCTCTCATCCATGCCCGTCTGCCACCCCATCAGCTCGGGTTGCACCAGGCTGGCGGGGAGTAAATCGGGGTGCTGGCACAGCCGCACCAACCCGGCCCCCGCCCGCAGGCAGGCTTGCCCCGCCAGCAGTATGGCTCCCTGCATGCCGAGGTTGCCCCCCACCAGCAGCACCCGGCCGTTGTCTCCCTTGTGGGCCGAGCGAGGGCGAGGTGTCAGCTGCGCCTTGAGACCGGGGTAATCGATGCGCAGGGCCGCAGGGATGAGCTTTGCATCCGGCACCACCCCGAGGGGGTCGCAGTCGAGCTGACCGACGCCATCGACCGCGTCTCCCGTCAGCATGCCCTGCTTGATACCGATGAAGGTGAGGGTACGGGTGGCACGCACCAGGGCGCCCATGGCACGGCCTGTGTCGGCATTGAGTCCCGAGGGCAGATCCACGGCCAGCACGGGAGCATGCAAAGCATTGATTGTTGCGACGATCTTTGTCATTGCGAGGGAGAGAGGGATATGGACACCCGTGCCAAGCAGTGCATCCACCACCAGATCCGCCGAAGGCAGTGAAGAGAGAGCGGCCTCCTGTGCCAGGGTGACGCCGCCCCCGGCGGCCAGCCATGCATCGGCGGCCCGCCTGGCATCCCCCTTGAGCAACTCGGGAGCTCGCGCGGCTATCACTATGGGGTCGAGCCCGACCCGCCGGGCGAGGCGGGCCAGCACGTAACCGTCGCCGCCGTTGTTGCCAGGGCCGACGAAGATCCACCAGATGTGGCTCTGGGGCCAGTGGTGGCGGGCGTAGTTGCACAAGGCGCCACCCGCGCGCTCCATCAGCGCATAGGTATCAGGCCCCTTCTCCTCGGCCCAGCGCCGCTCCAGGCTACGGATCTGTTCGGTCCGCCACAGGGGCTGTGCTAAACTGATGCCTCCATTACCGCTGACAACATCCTCGATAACCTGCACCATGACGGCTCTCCACCCTCATCATTTCGTGATCCGGCTTACCGACGGCGTAGCATGACGACAGCCGAACTCCACCAACTGGCCCAAGATATCAAGCTCTGGGCACGCGAGCTAGGATTTGACCAGGTCGGGATCACCGACACGGATCTCTCCATCGAGGAGCCCAGATTGCAGGCCTGGCTGGACGCGGGTTATCACGGCAGCATGGATTACATGGCCCGTCACGGCATGATGCGGGCCCGGCCCCACGAGCTGCTGCCGGGCACTCAGCGGGTACTGTCGGTGCGCATGAACTACCTGCCGTTCGAGGCGGGCTTCGCCAGCACCCTGCGGGATCCCACCCTGGGTTACATCAGCCGTTACGCCCTCGGCCGCGACTACCACAAGGTATTGCGCAACCGCCTCAAGCAGTTGGGGGAGCGTATCGAGCAGCGCTGCCAGGCGCTGTTTCAGGCGACGGATTGGCGCCCCTTCGTCGACTCGGCCCCCGTCCTTGAGCGGCCCCTCGCTGCCAAGGCTGGCCTCGGCTGGGTAGGCAAGCACTCCTTGGTGCTCAATGAATCGGCGGGCTCCTTCTTCTTTCTCGGTGAGCTGCTCATCAACCTGCCCCTGCCTCTGGACGCGCCGGTGGAGAAGGAGCAGTGCGGCAAGTGCGTGGCCTGCATCAACATCTGCCCCACAGGTGCCATAGTCGCGCCCTACGTGGTGGACGGCCGTCGCTGCATCTCCTACCTCACCATAGAGAACGACGGCCCCATTCCCGAAGAGTTTCGCCCCCTCATGGGCAACCGCATCTATGGCTGCGATGACTGCCAGCTCATCTGCCCCTGGAATCGCTATGCCGATGTGAGCCCAGAGCCCGATTTCAGCCCGCGCCCCAATCTGCACCGCCCGCCCCTGCTCGACCTGTGGCGCTGGCAGGAGAGCGAGTTTCTCAAACACACCGAGGGCAGCCCCATCCGCCGCATCGGCTATCAGCGCTGGCGCCGCAACCTGGCGGTGGCCCTTGGCAATGGCCCGGCCAACCCCGAGGTGATGGCGGCGCTGCAACAGGCGCTCGAGACGGCCTCCCCCATGGTGGCCGAACACATCGAATGGGCACTGGCGACCCTGACCAGCCGCCAGCAAGGCGAGAACAAAAAGACCAAATTGCTGATCCGCTGCATCGAAAAAGGATTGTCAGATCACGCCTGAGCGATCTGGCCCTTGCCTGATGCGAGCCATTTTTTCATGCTCTGCCGAGTTTGATCATCGGCACACAAAAAGGAAGATTCTGATGCAGATGTTGGGAGTAGATATAGGCGGGTCCGGGATCAAGGGCTGCCTGGTCGATACGAAGACGGGTGCACTCATAGGTGAACGCCACCGCATCGCCACCCCGCAGCCGGCCACCCCCGCCGCCATCGCCCATACCCTCAAGGCACTGGTCGAGCACTTCGAGTGGAAAGGCCCTGTGGGTTGCGGCTTCCCCGCCATCATCCACAACGGTATCGCCAAGAGTGCCGCCAACATCGACAAGAGCTGGGTCGAAACCGATGCCGCCCACCTGTTTGCGGACGTGACCGGCCTGCCCTGCCACGTGATCAACGACGCCGATGCGGCCGGTCTGGCCGAGATGCGCTTCGGCACAGGCCGGGATCGCAAGGGGGTCATCATCCTCATCACGGTCGGCACCGGCATAGGCACAGCCGTGTTCGTCAATGGCCAGCTGCTGCCCAACACAGAGCTGGGGCACCTGATGCTGGAAGGCATGGTAGCCGAACACTACTGCTCGGATGCCGCCCGCAAGCGCGAAGATCTTTCCTGGAGCCGGTGGGGCAAACGTTTCAACAAGTATCTGGCCAGACTGGAATTTCTGTTCTCCCCGGATCTGTTCATCCTGGGGGGCGGCAGCGCCGCCAAGCTCGACAAGTTCATCGACAAGATAGAGACCCGGGCCCCCCTGGTGGCGGCGGCCAGCCTCAATCAGGCGGGCATCATAGGCGCCGCCCTCTACGCAGAGGCCCAGCAAGGGAAGTGATCCTTTTGCGCATTCGATAATAAAGAAGGCCCGGCAGATGTCGGGCCTTCTTTATCAGGGCGAGAGTGGATGAAAGAGAAACAGCGCAAACCTCGCCCTCCCGCCTCTGGTGGCAAGACGCCCGGTTGCACTCTGCCCACCGGCGCCTTTTCCAGAACGATGGCTCGGCTATCTGTTTCACCCATGAAACGGGGACCCATACCGAGCATGGCTCTCTCATCTCTTCCCCCACCGAATCTCTACCCCGGCTTCTTTGTGCAGCAGAAGATGCTGCCAGCCCTGCCTTTCGGCAGATCTGGTCGTTTATTGTTCATTATCAACAAGATGGAGAGGTGAAAAGAGATAGGGAAAAACAAAAGGATCCGTGTCATCTTGGCAACAGGCGCTCAGTTCCTGTGATGAGGCAACCGGGGAGTACAATGGGATCGGCAGCTTATCGCCAATAATCCGGGTTATATTCGGTATAAAAACTAAAACTCAGAATTCAATCTTGCCCCTTGCCTGACCCTTCAGATCCATAGTCATTTCGCGGCAATCCTTATCCATTTTTTAGACGTCTAGACGTAGAAACTCACGTTGACACAGCCATCCAGACATCTTAGCATCATCCTCCATAATGGCAGAGCAACCCAGTGAAACCTCTGCCCAATTCACCCGCCTGTAGCGCCCTGTGCTTTAAGGCTGTTAGCACGGAAGAATCCATGATCAAGTTGAACGGTCTCAACAAAGTCTACGGTAAAGGCAGTGATGCCGTGCACGCCCTGCGTGATGTGAGCCTGCATGTGCCCCAAGGCAAGATCTTCGGCGTGATCGGCGCCTCTGGTGCCGGCAAGAGTACCCTCATTCGTTGCGTCAACCTGCTGGAGCGTCCCACCGACGGCCAGGTCATCGTCGATGGCCAGGATCTGGTGGCCCTGCCAGAGCGGGAGCTGACCCTGGCCCGTCGCCAGATCGGCATGATCTTCCAGCACTTCAACCTGCTCTCTTCCCGCACCGTGTTCGCCAACATCGCGTTCCCGCTGGAACTGGCTGGCTGGAGCAAGGCGCAGATCCAGGCCAGGGTCGAGCAGCTACTCGCCTTGGTCGGGCTGGAAGCCCGCGCCCAGGCCTATCCATCCGAGCTCTCCGGTGGCCAGAAGCAACGCGTCGCCATCGCCCGCGCCCTGGCGCCCGCCCCCAAGGTGCTGCTGTGTGACGAGGCCACTTCGGCCCTGGATCCCCAGACCACCCGCTCCATCCTGAGCCTGCTCAAGGAGATCAACGTCAAGCTGGGGCTCACCATCTTGCTCATCACCCACGAGATGGACGTGGTGAAGGGGATCTGCGACGAGGTCGCCATCATCAGCGATGGTCGCCTCATCGAGCAGGGGGAAGTAGCCTGGTTCTTCAGCAACGCCAAGACCCAGCTGGCCCGTGACTTCATCCACTCCACCATCCATCTGGAGGTGCCGCAGGAGTACCAGGAGCGGATGAGCCCGGAGCGCGTGCCCGGCAGCTACCCCCTGGTCAAGCTCGGCTTCACCGGCGGCACCGTCGACAGCCCGCTCATCTCCGAGGTGAGCCGTCGTTTCAACATCGATATCAGCATACTGAGTGCGGACATCGAATACGCCGGCGGGGTCAAGTTCGGCTTCCTGCTGGCCGAGCTGTTCGGGGACGAAGCCCAGTGCGAGGCCACCCAGCAGTTCTTCATCGACAACCACATTCAGCTGGAGGTAATGGGCTATGTCCGCAGCAATGACTGATCTGCCACTCCCGACCCTCGTCGACTCAACAACCCTACTCAGCTGAAGGTGATGATCCATGTCCGAAGCAATGATTAATCTGCTATTCACCGCCCTCGGTGACACCCTGATCATGGTGTTTGCCTCCGCCCTGTTTGGTTATGTTCTCGGTCTGCCGCTCGGAATGGCACTGCACGTGACCAAGGCGGGTCAGAGCCTGGCCAACCCGCGGCTTAACCGGACCCTCGGCATCGTCGTCAACGTCGGCCGCTCGGTGCCCTTCATCATTTTACTGGTAGCAATCACTCCTATGACCAGGGTGATCACTGGCACCAGTATCGGCACCATAGCCGCCATAGTGCCGCTGACCATAGGCGCCGTGCCCTTCATCGCCCGTCTGGTGGAAGGAGCCCTGATGGAGGTGCCGGACGGGCTGCTGGAAGCCGCCAAGGCCATGGGCGCCAAGCCCTTGCAGATCATCGCCAAGGTGCTGCTGCCCGAGGCCCTGCCCGGCATCCTCAACAGCGTCATCATTACGCTCGTCACCCTCGTGAACTACTCCGCCATGGCCGGTGCCATCGGGGGAGGCGGGTTAGGAGATGTTGCAATTCGCTATGGTTATCAACGTTACGAGCCCGTCGTCATGTGGGTTACCGTAGCCATTCTGGTAGTACTGGTTCAACTCATCCAGAGCGCAGGTGAGCGCCTGGTCAAACAATATGATCATCGTTAATCGTCGATTTCTGACAGGAGGTTTTTATGAAATTGGGCATTAAATCCGCTGCAGCAGCGCTGCTGGCTACTCTGGTACTGGTCGGCTGTGGCCAGAAAGAAGAGAACAAGACCCTGAAAGTCGGCGCCATCGCCGGCCCCGAGACCGAGCTGGTCGAGACCGCCGCCAAGGTGGCGAAAGAGAAATATGGTCTGAACGTCGAGATCGTCACCTTCTCCGACTACGTCACCCCGAACGTGGCCTTGAACGACGGCAGCGTCGACGTCAACGCCTTCCAGCACAAGCCCTATCTGGATGCCCAGATCCGTGATCGCGGCTTCAAGCTGGTGCCGGTTGGCAACACCTTCGTCTACCCGATCGCCGGTTACTCCAAGAAGATCAAGGCCCTGAGCGAGCTGAAAGACGGTGCCCAGATCGCGGTGCCGAACGATCCGACCAACCTGGGTCGCTCCCTGATCCTGCTGGAGAAGCAAGGTCTGCTGAAGCTGAAGGAAGGTGCCGGTCTGGAAGCCACCGTACTGGACATCGCCAGCAACCCGCGCAACTTCAAGATCGTCGAACTGGAAGCCGCTCAGCTGCCCCGCTCCCTGGAAGATGTTGATCTCTCCATCATCAACAACACCTTCGCCGGTCAAATTGGCCTGACCCCGACCGAGAACGGCATCTTTGTCGAAGACAAGAACTCCCCCTACGTGAACCTGATCGTCGCCCGTGAAAACAACAAGGATGACGAGAAGGTCAAGGAGTTCGTCCAGTCCTTCCAGACCGACGAGGTCTACAAGAAAGGCACCGAGCTGTTCAAGGGTGGCCTGGTGAAAGGTTGGTAACCACTCACTCTGCAAAAAAGGCTGCGCCAAGCGTGGCCTTTTTTTTTGCCCCCGTTATCATAGCCACAAGCACGGCAACACGACAAAAATCAGAACAATGAAGAAATGGTATCTGGCCTATTGCAAGCCAAAGGAAGAGGCACGCGCCCGCGCTCATCTGCAAGCTCAGGGGATCGAATCCTATTACCCCATGGTGGAGGTCGAGAAACTGCGCCGCGGCAAGCGAGTACCGGTACGCGAGCCCATGTTCCCCAACTACCTGTTCATCCTGGTGGATCTCGACGAGATCCCGCCCATCACCCTGAAATCGACCCGCGGCATCAGCCGCATCATCCATTTCGGCAAGGAGTGGAGCTCGGTCAGCAGTCAGCTCATCTATCGCCTGATGAGCCGGGACGACAGCGACGAGGCGAGAGCCTGCTACGCTCGCCTGCCGAGTCAGGGGGACAAGGTACTCATCGAATCTGGCCCGCTCGCCGGATTCGAGGCCATCTATCTGGAGCCGGATGGCGAGAAGCGCGCCATCTTGCTGGTCACTCTGCTCAATCAGGAGACCAGCAGCAGCTTCGACAACCAGAGCTTCCGCCGGCTGGATTGACGAGAGCCCAAGGCTTCATCGGCAGCATGGTGTGATCAAGAGGCGGGCATGGACCCGCCTTCTGCTTATCTCAGCTCGAAGCGGCTGATGGCCGAGGTCAAACGGCCCGTCTCCTGGGCCAGCCTGGCGACAATCGCCTCCCCCTGCTGACTGCGCTCGCTGGATTGACGGCTCAGACCCGCTATCTCCTCCACCGTCCCGGCCACCTCCTGGGCCACTCGGGACTGCTGCTCGGTCGCCGTGGCTATGGTGCCGAGCTGGCTGGAGAGATCCTGTACCAGCTGGGTCATGGCCTCCAGGGTCTCGGTCACCGACGCCACGGCGCCGCTGCCCTGCTCCACCAGCCGGGTGCCGCTGCTCACGGTCTCGGCCGTCTGGCGGGTCTGCTGCTGGATGCTGGCGATGGTCTGGTTGATCTGTGCCGTCGACTGGCTGGTGCGGCTCGCGAGCTGGCGCACCTCGTCGGCCACCACGGCAAAACCCCGCCCCTGCTCGCCTGCGCGCGCCGCCTCGATGGCCGCATTGAGCGCCAGCAGATTGGTCTGCTCGGCGATGGTGGCGATGACGTCGGTCACCCGCCCCACCTGTTCACTCTGGCTGCGAAGCTGCCCCATCGCCTGATTGGCCTCGGCTATCATGGCGGCAATCTGCGCCATGGTGGCTCCCATGCGCGCCAGTGCATCGCCACCCTGCCGAGCCTGCAGCTCGGTCTGACGAGCGGCATCCGCGGCATCGGCAATGTTGCCCGCCACATCCCGGGTGCTGACCGACATCTGCTCGATGGCGGCGGCGACCGTATCGACCCGCTGATTCTGGCTCGCCAGATCCCCTACGATATGATTGCTGGTATGGCCCACCTCGCGGCAGGCCCCCTCCACCTGGCCGACCGCCCCCTGGATCTCGCCGACCAACTGACGCAGTTGCCCCGACATCCGGTTGATGGAACCGGTCAGGCCCCCCAGCTCGTCCTGGCGCAGCACGGGCAAGGGCTCAACCGGCAGGCGACCATCCGCTACCAGGCCGGCGCGGGCCACCAGGCTGGCGATGTCCCGGGTCAGCCGGCGACTGAACAGCAGGGCCACCAGGGTACCGAGCAATATGGTGCTGCTGGTTGCCAGCAAGAGGGTGCTGTGTATGGTTTGACCGGCGTTGGCCATCTTGCCGGCCATGAGATCCACCTCTCCCCGGGTGTGGGTCACCTGGGCCGCCAGCTGGCCGGCGAGCCGGGTCAGGGCGGGCTCGATGGCAGTGGCCATCAGATGGTTCGCCTGATCCCAGTCAGGAGCCTGGCGCTTGGCAATCACCTGCGCCACCAGCTCGGCGAAGGGGGACGACATCTGTTCAAACAGCGCCCACAGCCCCTTCTGCGCCTCGGTGAAGTTGGTCTGCTGCTGTTTGAGCTCGGCCACCCGCTGCTGGTGGAACTGGTAGTAGTCCTGATACTTGCCCAGATACTCCTTGTCCCCCGAGATGAGGAAGTCGCGCAGGGCGGAGAGGGCGTTGGCGAGGCTGTTGTAGGCATCCCCCACCTGCTTGAGCAGCAGGCGGCGATCGCCGGGCAGATCGGCCTGCGGAGTGGCCACCTCTTCATTGGCAAAGGATTGCAGCTGATCGAGCGCCGCCTCCGCCAGGGGGCCGGCCTCCAGCAACATCAGGCTGTGGGCCGGCAGGTTCTCCTCGGTATGGGCCAGGGCCCACACCTTCTCCTGCTCGCCCTTGAAACCCTTGAGGGACTTGCTCAAGGCCGGGGTGAGCGACTGGCGTTCGATCAGCTGCCATGCGCCATCCCACTCCTGCTTGATGCGCTCAGCCTGCGCCGGATCCTTGCCGAGAATGAGGTAGGCCCGCAGGGCCGAGACGGTGGCGATGAGCGCCTTCTGGCTCGCCTCGTCCCGCTGCAGGGCGGGCAGGGCCTGAGCCAGCAGGGCCTCCTGCGACTGCTCGATGCGGCCCAGCTGGTGGTAGACCAGGGCCGAGGAGAGCATGATGAGCAGGTTGATAAAACAGAAGCTGAACAGCAGTTTGCTTGAAATTTTCATACACATCCTTGTGCTACTGCGGGCATCCTACCCAAGACTCAATGAGTGATTAATGCGGGCAATCGTTCACGCCAGGTACGATGCCATGCCAGCAATTCATCCCGCGGCATGGGGCGGGCGGAGAAGAAGCCCTGACACACATCGCACCCCAATCGGCTCAACAGCTGCCAGGTCGGTTCATCCTCGACCCCTTCAGCCACCGACTTGAGGCCCAGCTTGCGGGCCAGCTCTATGCTGGACTCGATGATGGCGAGTCGGGATGGATCCTCGTAGCAGCGATCGACGAAAGAGCGATCCAGCTTCAGCTCGGTGAAGGGCAAGAGCGCCAGCTGCTGCATGGAGGAGTAGCCGGTGCCGAAGTCATCGATGGAGAGGCCAAAGCCGTGCATGCGCAGGCGCGTCAGCACCTCGAGGGAGAGGCCGAGATCCTTGACGAAGGCGCTCTCGGTCACCTCCAAGGTGATGAGTTCCGGGTTGATGCTCCAGCGCTGGCAATGGTTGAGCAGGTTGCTGCACAGATCCCCCTCGATGAGGGAGGTGGTGGAGAGGTTCATCGACAGGTTGAGGGAGAGCCCGGTGCGCTCCCACAGGTGCCCATCGCGCAGGGACTTGCTGATGATCACCTCGGTCAGCTGATCGATGAGACCGTGGCGCTCCGCCAGCGGAATGAAGCGGGCCGGCGAGATGAGGCCATAGTCGGGATGCTGCCAGCGGGCCAGCGCCTCCATGCCGATCCACTCCCCGGTGCCAAAGCTCACCTTGGGTTGATACCAGGGCAGCAGCTGATCCTGCTCCAGCGCCTGACTGAGCTCATCCGGCGTCAGACAGTGGTTGTCCTCCTCCTGCGTGCGCTCCTGCTGGGGCCGCCAGGCACCGATCATCTGCTTGATCTGCTGGTGGGTCGCGGGCTTGTCGATCCGCCCGAGCACCTGCAGGCCATAAGCCGCGCTCATGCGCAGCACAGCATCCACCACGTCGTCTTCCAGCGCGCTGCACAGGATGACGCCGCCCCGGAATCCGCCAAGGGAGAGCCGGCGCAACAGGGCCATACCGTCCATGCCGGGCATGCGCAGATCGCAAAACAGGATGTCGACCGGGTGGTGCTGGCACAGCTCGAGAGCGGCCTCGCCATCCTGTGCTTCCAGCAGGTTGCCGTAACCGAGTCTGCCTATCTGATGCATCAACGCCTTGCGCTGGAAGTTGTGATCTTCCACCACCATGATCACCAACTCATGCTGAGTCTTGTTCATCGAGCCATAATCCAATCTCTCGGGTAATCCCATCCATCAATACCTGAACCGTACGGCTCAATTCGTCTAACTTGTTCAGTTGCTTCAAACGGGCAGCAGCCTCCAGCTCGGCGGCCTCAGTCGCGAGGGCCGCCTGCCCGACCATGCGGGCCGCGCCCTTGATGCGGTGCGCCGTCTCCACCAGTGCCTGGGTATCCTGGCGGGCCAAGGCTCGCAGCATCTCCTCCCCGTCCTGGCGGTTGGAGTCCAGATACTCCCGCGCCATGCTGCGGGCCACCGCCTCGTCCCCGAACAGAGAGAGCCAGATCGACTCCTGTTGCTGGGTCACGGCCGCGGTGCGGGTCACGGGTTCGCCCGGCTCGCTGACCGCGGGCAGCCAGCGCACCAGGGTATGGCGCAATGTCTCCAGGTTGTATGGCTTGAACAGCATGTCGTTCATGCCTGCTTCCTGCATCTGCTGGCTGGCCTCTTCTGAGGTATCGGCCGTGACCCCTATGACAGGAGCCTTTTCCCCCGCCCCGCGCAGGGTGCGCGTCAGGGTGTAGCCATCCATCACCGGCATGTGGCAATCGGTCAGCAGCAGGGAGAACCCCTGCCCCTGCCAGGCACGCAGCGCCTTCTCCCCATCCTCCACCAGCTCGGCATCTATGCCGAGAATGGCGAGCTGGCGAGCCAGCAAGGCGCGGTTGACCGGATGATCATCGGCCACCAGCACGCGCCCTTGCAGTTTGTCGAGCAGCAGGGGTTCGGTCGGAGCAGGTCGCTCCCCCGACAGCTGGCGGCAGGTCTCCAGCAGCAGATCCGGGTAGAGAGGGGACTGACCCAATCGCCACCAGGCATCGCTCCCCATCCGGCCACGCAGGGCCTCCTGTGATGAAAGCACTATGCCCGTGAGCGAGGTTTGCTGCAAATGCTGTTGCCAATCACTTCCCAGGGCCTGTTCCAGCAGGCGCTCTTCCGCAAGCAGACGGCCGCTGAGGGGTCGTTGCCACTGGTGCGGCTCCAGCCGCTGCAGCCTGGCTCCGAGCTGCACCATGGTCTCCTGCAGTGCGCTGTCGTCACCCAGCCACCACCAATCCTGATCCGCCAGGGGAGGCGCATCCCATTGGCACTCGGCCAGGGGCAGGCTGAAGGTCACGCAGGTGCCCACTCCCGGCAGGCTCTGCAGCGCCAGGGTGCCTCCCATCTTGTGGAGCAGCTGCTGACAGATGGCGAGCCCGAGCCCGGTCCCGCCGAAGCGCCGGGTGATGTCGGATTCCACCTGCTTGAAGGGGATGAAGAGATCCACCTGCTTGCTCTCGGCAATGCCGATCCCGCTGTCTTGCACCTCAAACACTAGCTGGCCGCCCTGATAGCCAACCCGGATGGCTATCTCCCCCCGCTCGGTAAACTTCACCGCGTTGTTGAGCAGATTGGAGATGACCTGGCCCATCCGGATGGCGTCTATGCTGGCCTGATCCGGCACTTCGCTCCCCCACGCCAACGTGACCTTGAGCCCCTTGCCATAGGCCAGGGTGGCGTGGCTGCGGATCACGTCGCAGATGACGGAGGTAAGCCGGCTGGGGTGGTAATGCAGTTGCAGCTGGCCCGCCTCCATCTTGGAGAAGTCCAGGATGTCGTTGACCAGATAGAGCAGGCTGTTGGCCGAGGTCGCTATGTTGCGCAGCATGTAGCGCTGATCGTCGTCGAGCTCGCTCATCTGCAGCAGCTCCAGCATGCCGTGCATGCCGGAAATGGGGGTACGCAGCTCGTGGCTCATGGTGGCGAGGAAGCGGCTGCGCGCCTGCATCGCCTGCTCCGCGTTGGCCCTTGCCTCCCTGAGCTCATGCTCCTGCTGCTTGAGCGCCGTAATGTCATGGATGACGCCGTTGAGGATCAGCCCCTCCTCCTGGCGCACGAAGCTGCCACGGATCTGCAGATAGCGCTCGTCCTCCGCCCGTTCCACCCGGATCTCGAGATCCAGCGGCGCCAGGGTTTCCGCGTGGTTGGCCACCTTGCTGACGAAGTCTTGCAGCGCCGCCTCGGTGAAGCCGAACACCTCGCCACCCGACCCCGCCGCCAACAGCTCCTCTTCGGAGCAGCCCAGGATCTCCCGCTCCCCCTGGGAGACATAGAGGAAGCGCCCCTTACCGGGGCCCTGCCACAGGTACTGGTAGACGATGCCCGGCATGCTGTCGGTGATCTGGGTGAGGCGCACCTCCGCCTGACGGGCCCGCGCCTCGGCTTCTTTTATGCGGGTCACATCGGTTAAAACAGTCAATACACCCAACATTTCACCATTTGGTGACAGGTATGGCTGCTTTGCGTAAATAACATGGAATGAAGTTCCGTCCTGGCGCAGGCTGTAACCTGCCCCCTCGAGCACCTCGCCGCTCTGCCACACCTCCCGCTCCTCCCGCAGCACCCGCACCCGCTCCGGCGAGGGAATGTTGTCCAGATAGAGCGGATTGCCATCCTCTCTGCTGACGAAGGCGTCACGGTAGGCGTGGTTGCACAATGTGATGCGCAGCTGCTTGTCCCGCAGCACCACCATGTTGGGGAGGGAGTCGAGCAGGGTCTGCACGAAAGTCAGCTGTTCGTTCAACTGCTGCTCCGCCCGCTGGCGCTGCTTGATCTGGCGGCGCAGGGTGCGGTTCCAGCCGACAAACAGCAGCACACAGAGCAGGAAGATGCCCCCGCCGAGGGAAGACCAGAGCAGCACCTTGCCCGGATCTATCCCCGTCTGTATGGTCAGGGACATCCACTTGTGCTCCAGTCGGGTCAGCTCTTCCGGCCGGATCGAGAGCAGCGTCTTGGTCAGGATCTGCTGCAACATGGGATCCTGCTGCTGCACCGCCATGGCGACCGGCACCCGCAACTCGTTGCCGGAGAAGACCACCTGATAGCGATCGCTGAAGCCTTTTTGCAGCGCCTGCTCCAGGGTGGTGGTGCTCATCAGCACATAGTCGGCCTCACCGCTGTCGAGCAGTGGCAGCAGCAGGGTGTCGCTGCCGGCATTGACCTGCAGGGCACCGAGCTGATCCAGCAAGCCCTTCTCCACCGAGCCCGCCACCATGCCCACCCGGCGCCCCTTCAGCTCCGCCAGGCTGGAGAGCTCGGCCACCCCCTGCCTCGAGGCGATCACCCGGTTGATGAAGGCATAATCCGGGGTAAACAGCATGGACTGACGGCGCTCGTCGGTCGGGGTCATGGCGGGAATGAAGTCCAGCTTGTCTGCCTGAAACTGCGCCTGGGTCTCGGCCCAGCTCTGGGTCGGCACCAGGGTGAACTGAAGACCGGCGCGGGCGCTCATCAGCTTGAGCAGATCCGCCAGAAACCCGTTCAGCTGACCATGCTTGTCTATCTCGCTCACCGCCGGCCAGTTCGGGGCCACGCCGTATTTCAAAACGGGATGCTGCGCCAGCCAGTTCAGCTCATCCTGACTGAACAGGCTCTGGCGCGGCCCATGCACCTGGCCGTAATCGATGCCACCCCCGGTTTCCAGCAGGCGCCAGCGCTCGCTCTCCGGGATCGCCACCAGCACTCGTTGCAGCAAGGATTGCAGCCCCTGGTTGTCGGCTGACACCACCATGGTCAACTGGGTGGCGGGCACCCAGGAGGGGGTGATGACCTGCAGCTGGGCATGCTGGCGCAGGTGCTGCAGGCGGATCAGGGTCGGCAAATCCGCCAGATAGGCATCCGCCAGCCCCCGTTTCACCATGAAGGCCGCCTCGTCGACGCTGTCAGCCTCTTCCAGCTCCTTTACGCCGAGTCTGGCCAGCTCATCACAGGCGCCGAAGCCTCGGATGCACACCCAGCGCCAGGTTCTCGCCACCGCCAGGGTAGAGCCCATCTGGGAGCGCGCCAGCAATATGCCCCTCGGCACCCCCATGATATCCAGGGTCACCAGCGCCTGCTGAAGCGGCACCTGCTCCGGCGTCACCCCCAGCAGCAGATCGACCTCGCCATCGAGCAGGGCCTGCTGGGCACGGGCATAGTCGGGATAACCCTTGTACTTCAGCGTCAGTCCCATCCGATCCGCTACCAGCTCGGCATAATCATCCAGCGGACCGCTGAAGCCACCCCGCCCATTGGTGTAGACATAAGGGGGCCAATCCACCGAGGGCATGCCGATCACCAGCTCGCTGCGGGCGTCCAACCAGGTCTGTTCCCAGTGCGCCAGATTCTCCTGGCTTAAGGCAGTAGCGGCCATCGCCGCCAGGCTCCCGCAGGCCAGCCAGCACACCAAGATGAGACGATAGCAGCGACGAAACATGAGTGACTCCCATACAGACTGGGGGGTGATCATAGAGTTTTTGGCTCAATGTGCGACTAATAAATTTGTAACATTTCCATATGGAAATGAAAAAGGCAGGCCAAGGCCTGCCAGTGTCAATGAGAGGGGGGCTGGCCCCCTGTCATCAGGTTATTCGGTTCCCGAGGCGGAAGCCGGTTTGAAACTCCTGCTCGCGAACATGGGCGATCTGCACATTCATCCCTTCCAGGCCGATATCCTTCAACATGGCCGGTGAGAGGTTCAGATAGCTGACGCGACGCTCCAGTCGGGTGATCCGTTTCTGTACCAGGGATTCGACGGTGCGCAGCAGTGTGAGTTCGATAGACATATGATTCTCCAGTTGAACATGCGGTTCTCCCGGAGAGAGGACATCACCCTGCGGGATAACCGCGGGTGATGAAAAGGCAGGTGTTACCTGTTCCCTCCACGCGGTAAATAAAGAGCACGAGTCTTCGCGCTGCCGATGCAGCGGTCGAACGCAACGTTGAGCATTGAATGTTGCATAGACGTCTCCTTACCGAGTGAAAGTTGAACAAGTTGCCACAGTCTAGAAAAACACCGTTTTTTGTGCAATATCCACCCCACCCATATGGGTGAGATGGCTGATGAGACCGATCAGATCCCGGACAACAGCCGGAACTCCTCCAGCGCATAGGTATCCGTCATGCCGCTGACGTAGTCGAGCAGCAATCTGACCCGGTAGTACCACTCCTGCTCGGCGGCAGACACGAAGCGAGGATCCGCCGTGGCCACCGCCAGCCGATATGCCTTGAGGTGACGGGCCGACAAGCGATGGAACAGCCGGCGGGCGAAGAACAGCTCGCTGCCCCCCTTGCCCGCCAGCAGCCGCTCGAACTGGGCGGCCGGCAACGCCAGCAGACAGGCATAGGTCGAGAGCACACCGCGCAGGGCGGCATAGCCTTCCAGCTCCAGAGCCTCCACTTCGGGGCGCATAAAGACCTGCTCCCTCGCCACCTGTTTGAGCACATCCAGCACCCGCGCCGCCGGTGCCTGACCGTGCAGCAGGGCCTGGGGATAGGCGCCGCTCAGGATGGCCTCATGCTCACCCACATAGGTGTCGGCCGCCAGGGTCACCAGATCCCGGGTGAGCTGCTGGCGAAAATGGGGGAAGAATCCGCGCTCCGACGCCGTGGCCCGGGTCAGCAGAACTGCCATGTAATCCCCCCCGTCAGCGCTCTGCAGCGCCTGCTGCAGCTCGCTCAGGGTGAGAATCCGCCTGTCCACCGCATCCTCGAGATCCGCGATGCAGTAGGAGATGTCGTCCGCCGCCTCCATGATGTAGACCAGCGGATGACGACAGCCGGGAGCCAGCCCCAACTGCTGACTCAGGGCCTGGTAGAGCGGCTGTTCGCTGAAGAAGATGCCACGCTTGCTGGCCCAGCCGTGGTGCTGGCCAAAGTGCTGACCCGGTGTCGGCTGCTGCGGGTATTTGCACAGGGCCGCCAGCTGCCCCAGAGTCAGGTTCAACTCGTGCAGGCTGTGCACCAGTCGCAGACTCTGGGCGTTGCCATCGAACACCAGCAAGTCCTGACGCAGTTCGGCCCACTGGGGGCTTGGCAGCTGATCATGGGCGCTGGCAAAGAGATCATCCAGCGTCTGTGCCAGCCACTGGCTCATCACCTGCTCGCCAAAGTGGCCGAACGGCGGGTTGCCGACGTCGTGCAGCAGGCAGGACATCTCCACCAGATTGATGAAGGCCCCCTCGCACACTGTGCTGGCGGGCAGCTGGGCCAGGATGCGGCGACTGATCTGGCGGCCCGTCTCCTGCACCTCCAGGGAGTGAGTGAGGCGGCTTCGCACCGAGGCCTTCACATCCAGCGGAAATACCTGGGTCTTCTGCTGCAGCCGGCGCACCGGCGCGGCCTGCACGATGCGGGCGCGATCCTGCTCGGTCGCCTCCAGCAGGGGTTCGTCTCCCCAGCTGTGAATTCGCAGGGACGGGATCAGGCGCTGATACATGGGGTCTGCCTCCTTGGCTGTGATGGCATCAATGATCGGCTCAGGAGAGCAACCAGCGGCGCAAGCGGGCTATGTCGCCCGGGTATTCCCGGCGCAGCGTCTCAATCCAGTCTTCCACGTTCTCCCACCAGGCGGGATGATCCGGGCTCTGGATGAGCTGGGCCGTCTGCTGCAGGCGGCGCAGGCCGATGGAGCCGGCCGCCCCCTTGATCTTGTGCGCCTCCTCCACCACCCCGGCCTGATCCTTGGCAATCATGTTGGAATCGAGCACCGCCATGTAGTCGGGCATCATCTTCTCGAACAGATCCACACTGGAGAGCAGGATCGGCTTGCCGACCGTGCTGGCGTAATCGGTGAGGAAGGGCAAGTCCAGCAGTGCATCCTGATTGCTCGCATCTTCGATCTCATCCGCCTCATCGTCCGCCAGATCCGCAAACAGGTGACCAATCACCTCCCGCACCGCCTTGGAGCCGAGCGGCTTGTTGATCACATCCTGCATGCCGTGATCCCGGTAATACTGGCGATCGCCGGTCGAGTTGGCGGTGAGCGCCACCATGGGGGGCAGGCTGTCACCGTAGCGCTCAAGCAGCTTGGCCGCCACATCGAAACCGGTCATGTCCGGCAGCTGGATATCCAGCAGGATCAGATCAAAATCATCCGGGTTCGCCATGGCCAGCGCCTGGGTGCCGTCTCGCGCCACCTTGACCTCATGGCCGAGTTTGCTGAGCAGGGCGCATGCCACTGTGACGTTCAGCTCCACGTCCTCTACCAACAGAATGTCGAGGGAGGGCAATTCCAGCTCGGGCTCGATGGCCTGGGGCGCCACGCACTCCACCTCCAGCTCGGCGGTGAAGCAGGAACCCTCGCCGGGATCGCTGTCCACATAGAGCTGGCCACCCATGGCCTGCACCAGCTGGCGGGAAACCGCGAGGCCGATACCTGTACCGGTGGCGTGCTTCTTGCCCTGCACCTGATAGTACATGGCGAAGATCTTCTCCTGCTGGCCACGGGGAATGCCGACGCCGGTATCTTCCACTTCAAAATGCAGCGCCAGCTTGCCCGGTGTATCAGACTCATGGGACAGGCAACGCACCGTCACCCCACCCTCGTCGGTGAACTTGACCGCATTGCCCACCAGGTTCCACAACACCTGACGCAAGCGGGTGCCGTCCGCCATCACGAACTGGGGCATGTCGCCATCCCGGTCGAAATGCAGGTAGAGCCCCTTCTGCTCCGCCTGGATACGGGACAGTGTCTCCAGCTCGTCGAGAAAGGCGGGCAGGTCGATGCTGGTCGGCGCGATTTCCAGCCGGCGGCGGTCGAGTTTGTCCAGATCTATGATGTCGTTGAAGATGTTGCCGAGGGTCACGGCGCTCAGGTGAATGGTCTTGAGCTGCTGGTGCTGTTTCGCATCCAGCGGCGTGTCCATCAGCATGCGGCTCAAGCCGACGATGCCGTTGAGCGGGGTGCGCAGCTCGTGGCTGATGGTGGAGATGAAGGTGGTCTTGTCCCGGCTCGCCTTCTCCAGCTTGTCCTGATACTGCTTGCGCTCCGTGATGTCGCGGCCGAAGCCAAGCAGGCCGAGCCGCTTGCCGAAGCGGTCGAAGAAGGGCACCTTGCGCAGCTCGAAGTAGGCCTTGCGGCCATCCGGGTACTCCAGCCACTGCTCGTAGGTGAGGGGTTCGTTCTGGGCGAAGACCTGCTTGTCGGTCTCCACCACCTTGCTGGCGATGTCCTGCTTGTAGACATCGAACGGGGTCAAGCCGATGAGATCCGCCTCGACCCGGCCGGTCAGCTCCTCCATGGCGCGATTGCAACCGGAGAACTGCTCCTCCTCGTTGCGGTAATAAACCAGATCCGGGGAGCAGTCGATGAAAGAGCGCAGCAGGGCGGTGCGCTCCCCCAGGTGCAACTGGGCTTTTTCGCGCTGGAACACCTCGTTCTCCAGATCCTCAATCGCCTGCTGGCGCAGGGTCTCGGCCCGCTTGGTCTCGGCTATCTGGGTATTGAGGCGGCGGATGTTCTCCTGCAACTGGCTGTTGAGCTCGAGGTCGCGCTCGCGCATGTCCTGCAGCTTGCTCACCATCCGGCTCAGCCGCTGGCGGGAGTCTTCCAGCTGATCCACCACGATGGAGAGGAAATAGACGGCCCAGGGGGTCACCAGCAGACCGAAGAAGACCGAGCGCACCAGATCGACAATGTCGACGGTGCCGCGCAGGAACAGGGTCACCCCCATCTGGATGGAGACCGCCAGCACTATGATGCCCGCCGCCAGCAGCATGCTGAAACGGACCAGCCCCAGCTTGGTCATCAGATCGACGTAATACTGCGCCCAGGATTTGATTTGCTTCATCTCGTTATTTTCTCCCCGCGATTGCGCGAACAGAATACCAGCACGGCGCGCCGAACTCTTGTCGGTCGCGGTTTAAATTATTGATTAACGTCACACTCCTACTGGGGTAGCATGCCAGCCATTGACCAGTCAGCCCCAGTTCAGCAATTCAGTGCGGGCTCGACTGCTGCCGTTATTATCCGTTATTTCAGGAGTTCTACTCATGCGCAATCCCGTCCTGCTGAGCCTCAGCCTGCTGGTCGCCAGTGCTGCCCACGCCGATCTCGGCGCCATTCCCAGGCAGTCAGGCTGGTCCGGCTTCCTGCTGGGTGGCGTCACCGCCAGCAGTCACGAATCCAACTTCTATGCCGGCGGCGACAGCAACAACCGCATCGACAGCCTGGGCTCCCCCGGTAGCGAGAACGGCTTTGCTCCCCTGCTCAACGCCGACATCCGCTACACCTTCGCCGATACCCGCACCCAGGTGTTCCTCGGCAACCTGATCCAGGATGCGCTGCGCTTCGACTTCACCCAGCAGTTCGGGATCCGCCAGGAGATGGGGGACAAGGGGATCGTGGCCGGCTCTGTGGTGTTCAACGTCATGCCGGTCGAGCTGTGGAGCGATCCCTTCGCCACCGGCGTGGATCGCAGCTCCACCGATGCCAAGTCGAAGGGGGTACGTTTTGCCTGGGACAAGATCTGGGGCAGCAACTTCAACGGCAGCATCACCACCCGCGAGGTGGACCTGGACGAGGAGCACAGCGGCCAACAGTACGATCAGCGCAACGGCACCAGCTATGCCCCCGTGCTCAACCGCAACGGCAAGATCCACGACATGGAGCTCTCCTACCAGTGGCACTTCGGCGATGGTCAGGTGCTGGAGCCCGCTATCCTCTACAAGCAGGCCAAGCTCGACGGCAGCGCCGAGAGCTTCAAGAACACGGGCCTGCAGCTGACCTATGCCAAGCGCGGTCCCCAGTGGTCCATCGTCAGCAACGCCTATGTCGGCAAGCGCGAGTATGACGAGGCGAACCCCATCTTCGGCCAGCGCGCCGACGCAGACGAGTTTGCCCTCACCGGCACCTTCTTCTGGCATAGCCTGCTGGGGGTCAAGGATCTCTCCGGCACCATCACGGCGGCTTACAGCCAGGCCAACTCCGACATCGGCTTCTACGACACCCAGACCAGCACCTTCAGCACGGGTCTGCTCTACAACTTCTAAGCCGGCGTCCATGCCAAAAACAAGGCCACCCTCGGGTGGCCTTGTCGTATCCGCCGGTCGCTTACAGACCGAGGGAGTTCAGCAGATCGTCGTGATCGTTGCTGGCGGGAGCCGCCGGTGCGGGCACCGGCTTGGTCGCCGCCAGTTTGGCCTGGGCGATCAGCTCGTCCGGATCGACCTCCTCCTGCACACCGCCATCGTGGATCCGGATAAACTCGGTCCTGTCCATAGCCAGCTCCAGGTAGAAGATGTTGTTGGTGGCGGTGAAGAAGGTGACGCGGCGGGTCTCGGGGTTGTCGAGGTTGGTATCGACGCTCAGCATCACCTGCTTGTTCAGGGCCAGCATCTTGGGCTGGTTCTGGGTGATGTGGGTCTGCAACTCGCGCCCGACCTTGCCGGTGAAGCTGCCGACGATCTGGTTCATCAGCTCGCCCATGACGTTGCTCACCTCGTCAGAGGTGTGAGAGATAGCAAGATCTTCTTTAGAAAGCCCCATATTCAGCATGTAACTCTGGTACAGCTCCATGGCCGCCGCGGCGGAGAAGTTGATCACCACCAGGCCGGAGAAGCCGCCATCGAACAGCACGAAACAGCCGATGTCGGGCTTGAGGCAGGTCTTGCTGATCCGCTGCACCATGCCGGAGAAGCGCACCTGGCTCATGGTCGCCGCACTCAATACTCCCGTCACCGAATTGCACAGGCTCAGCAGCACGTCCTCTGTGGTCAATACGGCGTCATCCTCGGATCTTGTCACTATCATGGAACCTTCCTGCTGATCGAAAAATTGGGCTTGTCTGTCTCATCACATGGGGTATCACGCGCTGGCGTATCGCCCTAACAGATAGCGTGATCCCGATGCAAAAACCGCGAGCCGCCTCTCACTTGACGAGCTTGTCAGTCAAGAAGCGGGCTGAAGCCACTCAGGGTGGCCAGGCGGGCTCGCCAGTTATCGGCCTCGCGCTGCAAATCTTGCGCGTTATATGGGACGGCGGGACGCGCCCCCCAGATGGGACCCGGCCAGGCGGGATCCGACTCGAAGCGGCAGACGTGATGCAGGTGCAACTGGGGCACCAGGTTGCCGAGCGCCGCCACGTTGATCTTGTCGGGGCTGAGTGCCTGCTCCATCAGGCTGGCGACGGCGCAGGATTCCTGCATCAGCTGCTGCTGCTGGGCCGGCGGCAGGTGATGGATCTCCCGCAGCCCAGCGATGCGCGGCACCAGGATGAGCCAGGGGTACTGGCTGTCTTTGGCGAGCAGGACGCGGCAGAGCGGCAGATCCCCGAGGGATCGGGTATCCGCCTGCAGGCGGGGATGCAATTCAAACATGGGAACCTCGTTGGCAAGCATGCGCGGGCACGAAATGAGAGTGCTCACGTTACTGCAACGAGGCACAAACTTAAAGCCGGGGCACGGCCCAACCGATGAAGCGCTTGCGAAGCTCGGGGTCCGCCTGCAGGAAGAGTCGCTGCAACTGGCCCTCCAGCTCGCTGGCGGGCACGCTCGGCGCCTGGGTCGCCGCCACTGTGGTTGTGGTCGCCGCCGTGGTTGCCACCGCGCTGGCCGCCAAGATCGCCTTGCCCCCACCGCGGTTGTACTCCGCCAGCCGGGCCGGCCAGTCCATCCCTATCTGCATGCCGTTGACCACCAGCTCGTCCTGCTGCGAGGGAATGGGCTTGCCGCCCGCCAGCAGGCCGATGACGGGGGCCTTGGCGTAGCGCACCATACCGCTCTCGTCTTTGGGGACCACGGCCTGCAGCCGCAGCTGCTGGCCGCTCGCCTGGTAGCGGATCACCTGGGGCTCGGAGCGGATCTCCTTGTCGTTGTCGCTGCTGGTGCGGCTCGGGATCAGCCCCTCATAGCGCACCAGCAGTTGCTGCTCGCCATCGGCCAGCACGGCACGGCGCTCATCCTGCAGCGTGCCGCTGCTCACCGCCAGGATCTGGAAATCCTCCGGCACCTCGACCCTGACCTCGGCCTGCGCCGCCCCGCCGCACAGCAGCATGATCCCAATCCACACCTGATGACGCTTCATTCCCTGCCTCTCTTGAATCGCTATGATGGCGCAGGCTAGCAGCCGGATATGACAGAAAAATAACAGCCGGCTCCAGCCTCATCACAGCAAGCCAGTCACAGCAGATAGTGAGGCCGTTCGGCAAACCACTGGGCCAGCACCTGCTTGAACAGGCGGATCTTGCGCGGCACCCGCCGCTGCTGGGCGTGCAGCACATGCAGCGGGTGCAACCCGGTCTGCCACTCGTCCAGCACGGCCACCAGCTCCCCCCGGGCCAGACTGGCCTCCACCAGCATCAGCGGGCACTTGGCAAAACCCATGCCGGCGCGGGCCAGTTGCAACAATGTGCTGTAGTGGTTGGCCCGCACCTTGCCCTGCACCGGGATCAGCGCCTCCTCCCCGCCCCGGCGAAACAGCCACTGCTCCCAGGCCGGATTATGATCCTGCAGCAGACAGGTGCGCCCCACCAGCTCATAGGGGCTGGCCGGCGCCCCTTCCCGTGCCAGCAAGGCGGGACTGGCCACCACCACGTCCTTCAAGCGGCCGAGAGGCAGCGCCACCAGGTTGTCTGGCACCTGGCTCATGGCGCGCAGGGCGATGTCGTGCTCCCCCTGGCTCATGTCGATCATGGCGTTGGTGAAGTTGAGCTCCACTTCGACCCCGGGACAGAGCGCGGCGAAGCGGCCGAGCAGCTCGCTCACCATGCGATCGCCCGTGCTGACCGGGCAGGTGAAGCGCAGCCGGCCGCTGTCCTCCTCGGTCAGGGCCTGGATCTCCTGCTCCGCCTGCTGGGCCAGGGCGAAGATCTGCCCCGCCTGCAGATAGAGGGTCTTGCCCGCCTCCGTCATGCTCAGGCGGCGAGTGGTGCGCTGCAATAGCTGGGCGTTGAGGGCCGCTTCCAGCGCGCTGACATGGCGGCTCAGCATCCCCTTGCTCACCTCAAGGGCGTCGGCCGCGGCGGAGAAACTGCCTCGTTTGACCACCTCATAGAAGCTGGCCAGGTGAGTGATGTCCATTTATTAGCTCCAATATGGAAACAATACGTTCATATTAAGCGCTTTTTCTTCTGTTTGTGGCGACTAGAATCATCAATATCCCAAACAGGAGTGTCCAAGATGAAAATCGTAATTGTGGGTGCCTCCGGCACCGTCGGATCCGCAGTCACCGCACTGCTCGCCCAGGATCATCAAGTGATCCGGGTCGGCCATCGTCAGGGCGACGCCCTGGTCGACATGACCGACAGTGCCTCCATCGCCGCCCTGTTTGACGGGATCGGCCGGTTCGATGCCCTGGTGGTGGCCAGCGGCAACGTCGCCTTCGCCCCCTTCCCCGAGATGACGGACGAACAGTGGCAGACAGGGCTCGAGAGCAAGCTGATGGGCCAGATCCGGTTGACCCGCGCCGCCATCCCACACCTCAACGACGGCGGCTCCATCACCCTCATCAGCGGCATCCTGAGCGAGGAGCCCATCAACTGGGGGGTCAGCGCCAGCACCATCAACGGCGCCATCGAGCACTTCGTGCGGGCCGCCGCCTGCGAGCTGCCAAGAGGCTTGCGCATCAACGTGGTCAGCCCGACCGTGCTGACAGAGTCCATGGACAAGTACGCCGACTTCTTCCCGGGCTTCGTGCCCGTGCCCGCCGCCCGGGTGGCCCAGGCCTACAAGAAGTCCGTACTGGGGGTGCAGAGCGGTCAGGTGTTCAGGGTCAATGGCTGACCCGGCGCCAGCCGCCAGAGCATAAAAACGGGCCCCGCGATGGGGCCCGCTTGTATTGGTTTCATAGGTTGGATCCGCTGCCATCCGCCGGCAAACGTTTGTTTTTCGGCGATAAAGAAAACAGCGCTCAGTCGATCAGACCGTATTGCTCGCGCAAGACCTCGATGATCTCCTGCTTCGGGTTGGCGCTGCGTGCAAGCGGGTGACCTATGACCTTCTGGGCGATCCCCACATAGGTGTGGGAGATGTCCATCATCACCTCGGTGGGCAGCTTGTTGTCCCGGGCCAGGGCGAAGCGTTCCGGCATGCGGTTTTTGTTGAGCAGTATGTCGGGGTCCGGGAAGTGGTTCAGCAGCCACTGGCGGAAACCTTCCTTGGACTTCTCGACGATCTGCCCCTTGCGCAGGGCGGCACCGTCCCAGATGCGGGAGCTGTCCGGGGTACCCACCTCATCCATGTAGATGAGTTTCTCGCGCCCGGCGGCGTCCTGGACGTAGCCAAACTCGAACTTGGTGTCGACGAAGACCTGATCCCGCTCGGCCAGGGCCTCGCTGATGACGCCAAAACCTTCCTTGAGCAGGGCCTCGTAGCGGTCGATGTCGGCCGGCGTGCTGAAGCCGAAGGCCTGATGATGGCGCTCCAGATCGGCGCGGGAGACGTTGACGTCATCGGCCTCAGGTACCCCTGCCAGCCCCTTGAGGATCCCCTTGGTGGACGGGGTGATGAGGATCTGTGGCAGCTTCTGATCCTTCTTCAGCCCTTCCGGCAGACGGATGCCGCAGAAGTCGCGCTCACCATCCTGGTAGGCACGCCACATGGAGCCTGTGATGTATTGGCGGGCGATGGCCTCGATCATCACGGGACGGGCCTTCTGCACTATCCAGACGAAGGGGTGCGGGATATCCAGGATGTGGCTGTCGGCCAATCCTTTTTCCTTGAACAGCTTGAACCAGTGGCTGGAGATGGCGTTGAGGGCGGCGCCCTTGCCCGGCACACCGTTCAGCCCGTCCACACCTTGCCAGATGCAGTCGAAGGCCGAGATGCGGTCGCTGATCACCATGATGGCTAGCGGCGCATCGGCCGGCACATCATAGCCTTTCTCCCTGATGAGCCGGGCGCTGTCGGCCTGGGTCAACCAGTAGACGCTGCGCACTTTACCGGAATGGACGGGTTTATCGGTACGGATCGGCAAATCGTCGTTCACTGCCAATACTTGATCTGCAAGACTCATGGTAGGTAACACTTCCTGTTGTGGGCGTAATAAAACAGGGGCGCCTGGCCCCTTCTTCGACTAGCGGGATCCATCTAACAAAACAGGGGCACTAGGCCCCTGTTTTCATTCTGCTTTTGCTGCTGCCTGATCGGCCTGGCCCTTGGCGAATGCGCCGGACAGGCTGATGTACATCTGGGAGATGACCCCGGATGCGACCGGCTTCTTGTCCTTATCGAACAGGGTGATGGAGGTCTTGCCTCCGGCCATCTCGCCGAGCTGGAAGCGGTACTTGTCTTCCTCCAGCTTGAACGGCTCGGCCCCCTTGGCCTTCCAGAACTCGGCGCCCGGCTCGTCATACTCGACGTCGATCCAGCCAAGAGACTGCTGGGTGTCCTTGATGGTGAAGCCGTAGCCCGGCAGTACCTGGTTGAGACGGCGCCATACCTGTTCGAAGGAGGCGTCCACGATCCAGGCGCTCAGATCGTTGTTGTCCAGACCCAGCTCCATGCCCATACCATCGTTGGTCTTGTGCTGTTCGCGGGCCTTGAGCTGCTTGTCGTAGTAGAGGGAGAACTGGTTCAGGGCCCGGGTCGCGTAGCGCTGGGCATCGGCCGGGGTCAGCGTGGTGCTGGTCTCGCCGTCTATGGTCTCTTCGTGATCCAGCACCCGTACCGACATGTTGACGGCGTGACGCTGAGTGTCGTTGCGCAGGGTGAACTGGTAGCGCTGACGAATTTTGAAATCATCGTCTTCTTCAGCCCAACCATCCAGCGCACTTGTGTTGTCAAACCAGCCGGTTTGCAGCACACCGCTCTGCTGATCCAGCTTCTCAGTGGTCACTTTATGCTGTGCCAGGAAGTTCATCAGGAAGGCCCAGGTATCGCGCTCCACGCTCTGGCTGGTGCTGAGGGCATAGAAGGCCAGGGTCGGCTCGCCCGGGTTGGCGCTGGCCACCACCTGGCTGCCCGGTACCACGGTCAGCAGCTGGGCGGGCGGACGCACGTCGACCTTGGCACCGATGGCGCCCTCACGGCTGCTCTCGGGCAGGGCCGGGATGTCGAAGTTGCTGTTAAAGGCGGGGGCACTCAACCCGGCGGGCACGAGGAAGGCACGACCTTCGAGGCGGCTCTCTTCATACTCGAAGCCACGGTTGGCCATCTTGCGATCCTGGGGTGAGCTACAGGCTGCCAACACGGCAACGGTCGCGACACTCAGCACCAGGCGCACTGCATTTCCCTTTCCATTTGCTTTAAACACTCGCCATCAACTCCGCAGTCGTCAGTGCTCGCGCCATCGCCTGCTCGCCCTCGGGGGTGAGGTCGGTCAGCGGCAGACGCAAGGTCGCCGTCGCCATCAATCCCAGCCGGGCACAGGCCCACTTCACCGGAATGGGACTCGGTTCGCAGAACAGAGCCTGATGCAACGGCATCAATCGATTGTTGATGTCATGAGCCTGCCCGGCATCACCGGCCAGGGCAGCACGACACATGTCGGCCATCTGGGCCGCCGCAATATTGGTGGTGACTGAAATGACGCCATCACCCCCTTGCAGCATAAAATCACATCCACTGGCATCATCGCCACTATAAAGCGCAAATTCCGGCCCGCACAGTTCACGCAGCAGCGGGGTACGGCTCAGATCGCCGGTGGCCTCTTTCAGGCCTATGATCCCCGGCACCTTGGCCAGCCTGGCCACCGTCTCCGGTTTGAGATCGCAGCAGGTGCGACCGGGCACATTATAGAGAATTTGGGGCAGACCACTAGCCTCGGCGATCGCACAATAGTGACGATAGAGACCTTCTTGGGTGGGTTTGTTGTAATAGGGGGTAACCGAGAGGCCCGCGACCACGCCCATGTTGGCGAAGTGTTTGGAGAGCGCGATGGCATGGGCCGTGTTGTTGGAGCCACAGCCGGCGATGACCGGAATGCGGCCGGCGGCGAATGCCACGGTTCTTTCCACAACGGCGATGTGTTCCGCCTCGCTCAGGGTGACCGACTCTCCCGTGGTGCCCACCGCGACGATGGCACTGGTGCCAGCAGCCACATGGTAATCGACCAGGGCCGCCAGGCTGGTCCAGTCGATTTCACCCGAGGCCAGCATGGGGGTAACGAGCGCAACAATACTACCGCGTAACATGGATTTTTCTCCCGATTTTCAGGGGCGTTATGGTAAAGCTGCCCCCTTTGAAAAACAAGGGAGGCAAGGGACAAGCCGTGTTACCATCCGCCACAAAACGTAATGGACGAGAGACGATTTATGACTCATTACCTGGTCGTAACGGCCATCGGCACGGATAGGCCTGGCATCGTCAATGAAGTTACCCGCCACGTCAGTGGCTGCGGTTGCAACATTGTCGACAGCCGTCTTGGTATTTTTGGTAACGAATTCACCTTCATCATGCTGCTGTCCGGTGACTGGAACAGCCTGATGCAACTCGAAATCAGCCTGCCCCTGCGCAGCCAGGAGTGGGATCTCATCACCATGATGAAGCGCACCGAGCGCCACCACTCACTGCAATATGACATCAGCGCCAGCGCCGATGTCCTGATCCGGGACCAACCCGGCATCGTCAGCCAGTGCACCCAGTTCTTCAGCGATCATGGCTGGGACATCCAGGCCATGCAGACAGTGACCCTTGAACAACAGCCGTTCAACCTGCTCAAGGCCAGCTTTCAGCTGAACCTGGCCAAACAGGGGGAAGAGGCGGGTTCCAAGACGGCCTTCGCCGATTTCTGTCGTGAACTGGGCGCCGAGTCCTTCGACTTTCTCGTCAATCACAAGTACGCCTGACGGCGTTTATCCGAGGAGACCCCATGCAACCACTACAAGCTGGCACCCAGGCCCCCGATTTCTCCCTCTCCGACCAGGATGGCAATCAGGTCAGCCTGGCCTCCCTGCGTGGCAAGAAGGTGCTCGTCTATTTCTATCCCAAGGCCATGACCCCAGGCTGCACCACCCAGGCCTGCGGCCTGCGTGACGTCAATAGCGAGCTGGCGGCCCTCAACGTGGCGGTGCTCGGCATCAGCCCGGATCCGGCCAAGCGCCTGAAAAAATTCGAGGAGCGCGACAACCTGAACTTCCGTCTGCTGGCGGACGAGGATCACGCGGTCGCCGATGCGTTCGGCGTCTGGGGTCCGAAGAAGTTCATGGGCAAGGAGTACGACGGCATCCACCGCCTGAGCTTCCTCATCGACGAGGAGGGCAAGATCAGCCATCGCTTCGACAAGTTCAAGACCAGCGACCACCACCAGGTGGTGCTCGACCTTATCAAGAGCCAGTCAGCGGGTGCGTGAATCAACCCACATCGGATAGCAAAAGAGGGCCTGCGTTGCAGGCCCTCTTTTTTCTTGCGCTTCTTCCTGACAGGAAGAAGCCACGGAGCAGGTCGGTGCCTGCCCTTGCCCCGTCTGCTAGCCCATGGCCGCGGCGGGATCGTTTTATCGACTGCTTGCACCCGATGGGGTGCCTTGGTGGTAGGTCGATTGGCATGGGCCAAACGACGCTTCCATTCTTGTCTGCCCACCACGAAAAGCAAGCCAGAACGGGCACATTTAATTAACCAGCGGGCAGAGGGTCTGGATCACCTTCCCTCGCTTTTCTCGCCAACCTCCCCTGCCAGATCAAAAAATTCATCTTGAATATGGGTTAACGTTATCCCAGTTTCATTTTCCAGTGAGAAAGCCCATGAACATGAGCCACACCGAACGCCTGATCCTGAGCAATCAGTACGAGATCCTGGCCAAACTCAATCCGGAAAAGGCCGCCGCTTACCAAAGGGCCAGCACCATAGTCGAGCGTGGCTACTGCCTGCAGATCCTCGAGCTGGAGAAGAGTTTCGGCCACCTGGATCTGGCCACCTGTCAGGAGGTGATCGACACCCTGGAAATGCACCATGCACTGGCCATCTCCTGGGGTAATCTGGACGCCGCCGCCCAGGCCGAGGTGAACGCCAGCCGGCTCACCTTCAACGGTTACAGCCGCAGCCAGGAGCGGGAACTGGCGGATTATGTCTGCTTCCTGCTGGAAGTGGACAAGCGCTTCCCCGAACTGCCCTGCCCCTGCGACGAGCTCTCCAGCGACATCGCCATGCGCGACAAGTACCAGCGCATGCTGGCGGCCTGGCGTCAGTGCCCCCGTCAGTACAAGCTCTCCATCCAGGAGATCAGCAAGGTACTGGCGGCCTGAAGCCTGACATGACAAAGGCGCCCATGGGCGCCTTTTGACAATGATGAAACCTCATTCGCTGAGGCGGGGTCTATCCCCTTACCGGGTTAGCATCCTCATTCGTAGAGAAAGGATTTGTCCAACTGCTTGAAGGCGGCATTGAGGGTATCGGCCAGCTCCTCATAGCGAGGCCGTGCCACCAGTTGGCGGTGACCACCCTGCTCGTTCATCTTGCCGTTGATCTCCCGATACCAGTTGGCGAGAGAGGGCGGAAGGCGGGTGTCGGCACGCTGACCGAGCCAGTAGTAGCCCTGCAGCGGCAGGCTGAGCAGAAACAGCACGGAGGCCATAACAGACGGCCAGTAATGCTGCTCGCCGAACTGGAATTGCACCATGACGCTGAGCACGGCCAGAGCCGGAATGATCTTGAGGGCAAACTCGGTCGCCTTGATCACCCTGTTCTCCGGAAACATGGAATTAAGCTCGGGACGGCGCGGCCAAAGAGTCATATAATGACGGCCTTGCTGTAATTTAGTTCCAAAAATGTTCATGCTCATGCTACCTCCGAGCTCTTTTTGAACGTATTAACGGCAAAACCTCGACAAAATTTGAGAGCCGATAACAAAGGTTGAGGATGACTTTGTTATTTTTCAACAATCAGGTTATCCTTTGTACGCCTAATTTTTACGCCAGTACACTGCTGCTGGCCTGTCAGGGACGTCTGGATCTCGGGTCTTGTATCACTATACAAGGGGCAAGCAACAGATTGCCAACCCTCATAAGGATAAGTTGAAAGTTTTTGGACGCACCGCGTCCGGCGCATCCTCCAAACCCAACCCAATCTGCGATAGGATTTATTCATGAGTAAGCTGGTTCTTGTTCTTAACTGTGGCAGCTCGTCCCTGAAGTTTGCTGTCATTGACGCAACCACCGGTGATGATCTGCTGTCCGGCCTGGCCGAGTGCTTTGGCCTCGACGACGCCCGCATCAAGTGGAAGCTGAACGGTGAGAAAGGCAGCGCCGATCTGGGTGCCGGTGCCGCTCACCAGGAAGCGCTGGACTTCATCGTCCACAAGATCCTGCCGCTCAACCCCGAGCTGTCCAAGAACCTGATCGCCATCGGCCACCGCGTGGTACACGGCGGTGAGCAATTCACCTCTTCCGTACGCATCTGCAACGACGTGATCGCCGGCATCGAAGCCGCCATTCCGTACGCGCCGCTGCACAACCCGGCTCACCTGATCGGCATCCGCGCCGCGCTGAAGGTGTTCCCTGAGCTGGCCGAGAAGAACGTCGCCGTATTCGACACCGCCTTCCACCAGACCATGCCGGAAGAAGCCTTCCTGTACGCCCTGCCGTACAAGCTCTACAAAGAGAACGGCATCCGTCGCTACGGCGCCCACGGCACCAGCCACTACTACATCAGTCTGGAAGCCGCCAAGCAGCTGAACAAGCCGGTGTCCGAGCTGAACATCATCAACTGCCACCTGGGCAACGGCGGCTCCGTCTGCGCCATCAAGAACGGCCAGTCCGTCGACACCTCCATGGGTCTGACCCCGCTGGAAGGCCTGGTGATGGGTACCCGTTCCGGTGACATCGATCCGGCCATCATCTTCTTCCTGCACGACAAGCTGGGCATGAGCGTGGCCGACATCAACACCATGCTGACCAAGGAATCCGGTCTGCAGGGTCTGACCGAAGTCACTTCCGACTGTCGTTTCGTTGAAGACAACTACGACAGCAAGGAAGAAGCCAAGCGCGCCATGGACGTTTACTGCTACCGTCTGGCCAAGTACATCGGCGCTTACGCCGCCGCCATGGACGGTCGTCTGGACGCCGTGGTCTTCACCGGTGGCATCGGCGAGAACTCAGCCCCGATCCGTGAGATCACCCTGAACAAGCTGGGCCTGCTGGGCTTTGACGTCGACCACGACGCGAACCTGAAGGCACGCTTCGGCAAGGGCGGCGAGATCACCAAGGCTGGTTCCACCAAGGCCCTGGTTATCCCGACCAACGAAGAGTGGGTCATTGCCCACGACGCGCTGGAACTGGTCGGCGCATAATTTAGCTGTAGAGCAAGGCCGCCCCAGGGCGGCCTTTTCCTGATCCCAAAAATGAACAAGGGGTAATAAGTGGCACGCACTATTATGCTCATCCCCGTCGGCACTGGTGTCGGCGTAACTTCCGTGAGCCTCGGCGTTGTTCGCGCCATGGAACGTCACGGTGTCAATGTCAGCTTCTTCAAACCGGTAGCTCAGCCGCGTCCGGGTGAAACCGGTGCCGAGCGCTCCACCGCCGTGATCCGCGCCGCTGCCAACATCAACCCGCCCGAGCCGTTCGCCCTCTCCTACGCCGAGAACATGATCACCTCCAGCAACACCGACATCCTGCTGGAAGAGATCGTTGCGCGCTTCGAAGAGCACGTGAAGACCAGCGGTGCCGAAGTCGTGGTGATCGAAGGCTTGGTGCCAACCGACAAGCAGCCGTTTGCCAACAAGCTGAACTACGATGTGGCCAAGGCGCTGGACGCCGACATGGTGTTCGTGACCCACCCGGGCAACGACTCCAGCCAGAAGCTCAAAGAGCGCATCGAACTGGCCTGCTCCAACTTCGGTGGCGTCACCAACCCCCGCATCGTGGGTTGCGTCATCAACAAGGTTGGCGCTCCGGTTGACGAGCACGGCGTGACCCGCCCTGATCTGACCGAGATGTTCGAAGCCCATCACCACACCTCGGACGCCGCCCACAACCTGGAAGTGCTGCAGGTATTTGGCAAGAGCCCGCTGCGCATCCTGGGTTGCATCCCCTGGAACACCCAGCTGATAGCCCCCCGTGCCAAGGATCTCGCCAAGCACCTGGCCGCCAAGATCCTGCACAAGGGTGAGCTGGACAGCCGTCGCCTGCAGACCGTGACCTTCTGTGCCCGCTCCATCCACAACATGATCGAGCATTTCCGTCCGGGCAGCCTGCTGGTGACCTCAGGCGATCGTTCCGACGTCATCGTCTCCGCCTGCCTGTCCGCCATGAACGGCGTCAAGCTGGGCGCCCTGTTGCTGACCGGCAACTATCATCCGGAGCCGCAAGTCATCGCCCTGTGCCAACAGGCCATGGCCACCGGCCTGCCGATCATGATCACCGGCACCAACACCTGGCAGACCGCCGTCAGCCTGCAGAACTTCAACGTCGACATCCCGGAAGATGACCGCGAGCGGATCGAGCTGGTGCAAGACTATGTGGCTGGCCACATCGACAAGCACTGGATTGAATCCCTGACCGCCAAATCCACCCGCTCCCGTCGCCTGAGCCCGCCTGCCTTCCGTTATCAGCTGACCGAGCTGGCCCGTCAGGCCAACAAGCGCGTCGTGCTGCCGGAAGGGGAAGAGCCGCGCACCATCAAGGCTGCCGCCATCTGTGCCGAGCGTGGCATCGCCCGTCCGGTGCTGCTGGGCAACCCGGAAGAGATCCGTCGCGTCGCCGAACAGCAGGGTGTGGTGCTGACCGACCGCGTCGAGATCATCGATCCGCTGGAAGTGCGCGAGCGTTATGTGCCGCGTCTGGTCGAGCTGCGCAAGAACAAGGGTATGACCGAAGTGGTCGCCCGCGAACAGCTGGAAGACAACGTGGTGCTGGGCACCATGATGCTGGAACGCGGTGAAGTGGATGGCCTGGTCTCCGGCGCCGTGCACACCACTGCCAACACCATCCGTCCGCCGATGCAGATCATCAAGACTGCTCCGGGCTCTTCCCTGATCTCCTCCATCTTCTTCATGCTGCTGCCGGATCAAGTACTGGTGTATGGCGACTGCGCCATCAACCCGGACCCGAGCGCCGAACAGCTGGCCGAGATCGCCATCCAGTCCGCCGACTCCGCTGCCGCCTTCGGCATCGAGCCGCGCGTGGCCATGATCTCCTACTCCACTGGCACCTCTGGCGCCGGTGCCGACGTAGAGAAGGTGCGTGAAGCGACCGAGCTGGCCAAGGCCAAGCGTCCCGACCTCATCATCGACGGCCCGCTGCAGTACGATGCGGCCATCATGGAGAACGTGGCCAAGTCCAAGGCACCGAACTCTCCGGTCGCGGGTAAAGCCACCGTGTTCGTGTTCCCGGACCTGAACACCGGCAACACCACCTACAAGGCGGTACAGCGTTCCGCAGAGCTGGTCTCCATCGGCCCCATGCTGCAAGGCATGCGCAAGCCGGTCAACGACCTGTCCCGTGGCGCCCTGGTAGACGACATCGTCTACACCATCGCCCTGACCGGTATCCAGGCAGCTCAAGCCGAGTAATCGACCTCAGCCCTGACCTATCAAAAACCCGCCTGCTGGCGGGTTTTTTTATGAGCGAACGGCTGCATGTTGATCCACAAGATCAAATCGGGATCCTGACCGGATCCCTCGCCAACCCGCCAAGGCTCGGCTGGCAAGGGGCTGGCGATAAGCAAACACTCACACCCGCACCAGCGGATTGCACAATTGCGATCCAGTCAGGATCAAATCAGAATATTCCTTTAAGATCAGCAAACTAACGCCAGACACACCGCTAATCTACAGACTTTTCCACAGCTTTTGTGGATAGTTTACCGATCATTTGAAAGAAAATAACAGTTCCGCTCAGCACTTATCCCTCTCGAGCCCCCATGAGAAAGGGGCTCCGAAGAGCCCCCTTGGGATAAGTCATCACCCTCTGATATCAGGGACGCAGGGACTTGTCGGCCCGAGAGATGCCGCAGACGCCGGAGCGCACCACTTCGATGATCTCGTTGGTCTGGGCCGCCGTCTTGATGAAGGCATCCAGCTTCTCACTCGTACCGACAAGCTGCACCGTGTACTGCTCCGGGGTCACGTCGACGATCTGGCCACGGAAGATGTCCGCCAGCCGTTTCAGCTCATCGCGAGCGCCACCGGCGGCACGGGCCTTGACCAGGGCTATCTCCCGCTCGATGTGCTCACCTTCGCTGAGATCGCACACCTTGAGCACGTCCACCAGCTTGTGCAACTGCTTCTGGATCTGCTCCAGCACCCGCTCGTCACCCATGGTCACGATTGTCATGCGAGACAGGGTCGGATCCTCGGTAGGCGCCACCGTCAGGGTCTCGATGTTGTAACCGCGCTGGGAGAAGAGGCCCACCACACGGCTCAGGGCGCCGGATTCGTTCTCCAGCAGTACTGAAATGATGTGTCTCATCAGGTTCTCTCCGTCTTGCTCAGCCACATTTCATCCATGGCACCGAACTTTATCTGCATCGGATAGACGTGCTCATCCGGGTCGACCGAGATGTCCATGAACACCAGCCGATCCTTCATGGCGAATGCCTTCTCCATGGCACTCTCGAGCTCGGCCGGATCGCTCACCGCGATGCCGACGTGGCCATAGGCCTCCGCCAGCTTGACGAAGTCCGGCAGGGATTCCATGTAGGAGTGGCTGTGACGGCCGCCGTAAAACATCTTCTGCCACTGCTTGACCATGCCGAGGGCGCGGTTGTTGATGGAGATGATCTTGATGGGCACCCCGTACTGCATGCAGGTGGAGAGCTCCTGGATGTTCATCTGCACCGAGCCGTCACCGGTCACGCAGCACACCACCGCATCCGGGTTGGCGAACTGGGCGCCCATGGCGGCGGGAATGCCGAAGCCCATGGTGCCGAGGCCCCCTGAGTTGATCCACTGGCGCGGCTTGGCAAACGGATAGTAGAGGGCGGCAAACATCTGGTGTTGACCCACGTCGGAGGCGACGAAGGCCTCCCCCTTGGTCACCCTGTACAGCGCCTCGATGACCTGTTGCGGCTTGATCAGGGTGGGAGACGTCTCATAGGCCAGGCAGTTACGGGAACGCCACTGGGCGATCTGCTCCCACCACTCCGCCAACGCCTGCTTGTCGTTGTCGAGGCCGCATTCGCGGATCACTTCCAGCATCTGCTCCAGCACGGTTTCCACCGAGCCGACGATGGGCACATGGGCCTGCACCGTCTTGGAGATGGAGGTGGGATCGATGTCGATGTGCACCACGGTCGCATGGGGGCAGAACTTGGCCACGTTGTTGGTGACGCGGTCATCGAAGCGGGCACCCACGGCGAAAATGAGATCCGCGTTGTGCATTGTCTTGTTCGCTTCGAAGGTGCCGTGCATGCCGAGCATGCCGACAAACTGCGGATGGGTGCCGGAGAAGGCACCGAGCCCCATCAGGGTGGTGGTCACCGGCAGGTTCAACAGCTCCGCCAGCTTGGTCACCAGATGATCCGCGTTGGCATTGATGGCGCCGCCGCCCACGTACATGACAGGGCGCTGAGCCTCTGCCAGCAACTTGGCAGCCCGCTTGATCTGGCCCTTGTGTCCGGCCTTGGTCGGATTGTAGGAACGCAGGGAGACGGACTCGGGATACTGATAGGGGAATTTTTCTTTCGGATTCTGCACGTCTTTGGGCAGGTCCACCACCACCGGCCCCGGGCGGCCACTGGCGGCGATGTAGTAGGCCTTCTTGATGGCCTCCGGGATCTCGCTGGCCTTCTTGCACAGGAAACTGTGCTTCACCACAGGGCGGGAGATACCGATCATGTCGGTCTCCTGGAACGCATCCTCCCCGATCATGCTGGTCGGCACCTGACCGGACAGGATCACCAGGGGGATCGAGTCCATGTAGGCGGTGGCTATGCCTGTGATGCAGTTGGTGGCACCGGGACCCGAGGTCACCAGTACAGTCCCCACCTTGCCGGTGGAGCGGGCGTACCCGTCAGCCATGTGCACCGCGGCTTGCTCGTGCCGCACCAGGACATGCTCCATCTTGCCGTTTTCGAAGAGAGCGTCATAGATGTCGAGCACTGAGCCACCTGGGTAGCCGAAAACGTGTTCAACTCCCTGATCTTCCAGCGCTCTAACCACCATCTGGGCGCCTGATAACATCTCCATGATAAAGCCCTCCAGGCTTTGCTCCGTTAAGCGAAAGCTATCGACCGTCCGCTGCTTCCCGGCATCGCCGGTCCGTGTGTTTATGGTTGTCTGAATACAGACCAGGCGAGTTCGGAGCAGTCGATAGTATAAAAATCGGTTTTTTCCATCATCCACCCGAAAATAGGGTGAAAAAACAACTTAACCCGCCCGTGAACGCTTGTCCACGGCTTTGTCTGACAGCAACAGTCATAAATTTCAAACAGCCATTAACATTCAGTGACTTGCCGGTATGACTGGAAATAAAGCCAAGAGGATAGGGAATAAACTAGTGATTCATGCTGAAAATATGGCAAAAAGCAGAAATAAATGGCCCACCACAACGGGTGGGCCTGTCAACTCAGCGGGGACTCATTGGTCCTGTTCCGGCTCCACCAGCCAGATCTGCTGATCCGGATCCGTCTCCTCGCAGACCGAGATGCTGACACCCATGTCGAGCAATTCGTGGAGTGTCAGATTGTCTGCCAGGTTCATGGTGTCGCCGTTCTCATTGGTAAAGCGCATGCTGTCCGTCCTCTCCGTGGTGGGATCATTTCAGTCTAGTCAAAGGCACTGAGTTGCGATAACCAGGGACGGGCCATGAGCGGCTTCTCCGCCAGTTCACTCAGCCGATCGCACACCTCCTCCGGGAAGAGGGTGCGGGCCCAGAGCCGGCGAGAGAGGGACTCAACTCCCTCCCCGGCCCCCGCCACCAGCC